>QWPU01000064.1 GCA_003671065.1 Planctomycetota bacterium
CTTCAACGCACTTGCTAGTTGTGAGGACAACCACTTGTTCGTTGCTTCTGGTTCACCGTCAAGCGGAACATCAAGGAGAGTTCCGCGAAAGGACGGTCGCCATCCTACTCCTGCCAACATCACGAGCCGCGGACCAAGGCAATGTTTGTGCCCAATCCGCCTTATCCATTTTCGGCACGATACGACGCCGAGATAGACGAATCGGCGGGTATTCTGCGAACTCCGTATGACCAACTTCGCCTCCATCCTTGCGCGTACTGCCGTTCTTGCCATTTATGCAGCAGCGTGCGCGGATATTCAGAGGCGTGAACTTGCGACGCAAGTCCCTTCGGTACTGCGGCTTCTGAACGGGCAGGAAGTGCCCTGCGCAATGAAGTCGTGGTCGGGAGAAGGGTTGGACGGAGATTGCGGCGTCCGCTATTGGGAGGATCTCACGCCGAAGTGCGTGCTTGCGTTGCTGCGCGAGTGTGTGCCTTCAAATGATGCCGCGGCGGCGGCGGATGGCGCGGCGGTTGTGCTTTCACTGAGCGATTCTGAGAGCGCGGGAAAGGCGGCGATCCAATGGGCCAAACGGATCGGCGCAACGGACGAGCAAGTGGAAGCGGCCCGCAAGGAAGCGGTGGTGTTAAAGGCAGCGCGGCTGGAGCGTGTGCGCAAGACGGAGGCTGCGCGGCTTTCGGCACTCAGTCCTGAAGCCGGGGTCTTCGCGGCGACTGCGTGGATTGTGCTGAAGCCCGATGAGTTTGCAGCGGCGAGCGTGGAGATGCTTGAAGCGGCGCGAGCGCTATTGTCGAGAGCGGGAAGCAGTGGGTCGTTGCATGAGACGGATCACATTGCGCTGTTCGCGGAGAGTGGCGACGACGCGTTTCGAGAGATCGCAGCCAGCCTTGAAGTGTTTTACGACGGCTGGGAGAAGGTGCTCGTCGGGGCGGGTGCGTTGATCGCGCCGCAGGGGCGCATTCCCGTAGTCATTGTGAACGACCGCGATCGTTGGCGCCTGATTGTTGCCGCGGCGGCGGGGAGTGAGCCGCAGAAGTATCAGGATGCGATCGTGGTGTATCCAACGACGACGACTGCAGCAGGCGCGCGCGCGATGGTGCTTGTGGCGCCGAACAGCGATCGATCGATGCAGCGTTACAACGCGAGCGTCGGACTGGCGCGCGCGATGCTGCATTACAGCGGCTCGCCGCAACGCGGGCCCGCATGGCTCAATGAAGGACTGCCGCGGGTGATGGCTGATGTTGCGACGCCGCTGGCTTCAATGGACGACACGCTGCGTAAGCCTGGTTTGAATTGGGTCCGCGGTGGCGGGACATTTTTGCCGCTGCTTGCTTCAAACTATTCTGACGCCGCATGGACGGCGGACGCGACACTCGCACGCTCGCTTTCGTACATGTTCGTTCGTTGGATGTACGACCAGAATCCGCGGAAGCTCTTTCAGTTTGCGAAGGTCGTCGCCCCGAGCGAGACAATCGACGTGCGGTTTCGAAAGTGCTTCGGCGTGACGCTTGACAGCGCGGCAGCTCAGGCCGCGCGCTGGTTTCAGACGAACGACTAAACGACTTGGTGTGGTGAAAACGCGCGGAGCGTGCAGGAAATGCTTCGCGTTGCATTTCTGACTGCATCAAGTTCCTGCCTGTCCACAATTTCGCGATTCACTCCAGCGGAGCGACAGTTTGTGCGTCATGTGGTACGGAAATGTTTCACATCGCATTTCTGACTGCGTGAGATTCCCGCCTGTCCACGACTTTTCGTATGCGCGCTCGCTTGTTACTCGACGCGGCCGTCGGTGATGCGCACTCTTCGCTGGGCTCGGGCCGCGACCGCTTCGTCGTGAGTCACCATCACCAGCGTCATGCCTTGGGCGTGCGTGGCAGCGAGTAGGTCGAGAATGCCGCCGCCTGTGCGGATGTCGAGGTTGCCCGTCGGTTCGTCGGCGAGGAGGATTTTTGGTCCGTTGATGAGCGCTCGTGCGATTGCCACGCGTTGGCGTTCACCCCCGCTCAGTTCTGCGGGGCGATGCTTTAAGCGATGAGAGAGGCCGCATGATTCGAGCAGGTCAGTCGCGCGTTGGCGTAACTCGCTGCGACCGCTGAGCCACTTCATGCGCGAGAGTCCGACGAGCGCAGGCAGCATTGCGTTCTCAAGCACAGTGAGTTCGGGAAGCAAGTGGTAGAACTGGAAGACGAATCCGACGTCGCGATTGCGATAGCGATTCTCACGGCCCGCGCTGAAACTGCGTAGATCTTCGCCGCCAAAGTGGATTGGCCCCGAGTCCTTGTCGGCGCGGTCGAGTCCACCGAGCAGATGCAACAGCGTGCTCTTGCCAGAACCACTCGAGCCAAGAATCGCAACCCATTCACCTTGGCCGATTTCGAGCGAGGCGTCAGTGAGCACGGGCACATCCACGCGCCCGAGGCGATACGTTTTCTTGACATGCGTTGCCGAGAGCAGCGTTGTATGAGGCTTTGTGTGAAGCGTTGCGTGAAGATTTGTGTGAGGCATAGTCACTCGTACCTCAAACTTTTCACTGGGTCAGTATCGGCCGCGCGCGCTGCGGGAATCGATGCGCCCACCACGCTGAAGATCACACCGCCGATGACCGTTGTACTCGCAGTCACCCAATCAAGAGAGTTGGGGATGCGGCTGAAGTAATAGACGCTTGGATCCCACACCATGAATCCATGGTGGAGAAACAGCACGACGCTGATGAGGACCAGTGCGATCGACGCAAATGTCCACAGCACAGTTTCAAGCGCGGAGTTGCGCAGAAGTCCACGCAGCGCCATGGCAATCGCCGCAATAGCCGCGCCAGACGCAGTGACCTTCAGCCACATCGCAGCGGGCGCGCCGAGGAAGTCGTGAATGTCATTGATCCGTGTGACCACGCACCATGCGAGCAGCACACCGACGAGCGATCCTGCAACTCCAATCAGAAGTCCGTAGCGGAGAAAGATCCACAGCACGCCAGTGCGCGAAGCACCGATCGCGCGCAGAATTCCGATGTCGCGCGTCTTCTCTTGCACGATTGCCCAGAAGATCGCGAGCACCAATCCTGCGCACACGAGATAGACAATCGAGAAAAGCGTGCGCATGAGTTCGCGCTCTTTCTCCACAGGACCGATGAGATCAGCGAGCCGCTCTTCCCATGTCGCGACCGTGATCATCTCGGGCGCCTTCACGAGTTTCGTGTCGTCAGCGTCGATGCGAGCAGCGAAGCGTGCATACGCCGCATCCACTGCAATTTTAAGCGCAAGCGCACTCACGCCATCACTCGCCTTCACCACGATCGTCGTCGCGCGCGCAGGACTTTCGCCGATGACTTTCGGTCGACCGTTCGCGTCCAACTCGGTGCGCGATGTCAGCGGCGCAGCGTTGAGCAGCAACATCTCTTGCACATCCGCCAGCGGCGCGAGCACTCGTTGCGCATCGATTTGATAGACGCCACTTTGAAACTCATTCACGATCGCGAAGCGGCGCTTCTTCTCACCAGCAAGTGACGCGCTTTCGCTCACGGGTACGAGCGTCAACACAGCGCCACGCGTATTAGGCATGAAATAGCCTGGATCTTGCATATTCGAAGGACCCTCGCAGCGATAGCTTCCATCGCGCGAGCGTTCGTTGAATGCGGAGATCTCAATGCCAAGCGCGATGCCTGGTCTGCCATCACTCGTTCGCAGCGTTCGACCTTCTTCATCGCGCTGATACTCAGGATCAAGCCGCGGATCATCGGGCGCCAGCGTCTTCGCGAGCTCCTCGCTTGGCTTCACCCAATACAGTTTGTCGTAGAAACTCGCGACGCGATCGAGCGAGACTGGATCGATGCCCCACACTTGCACGGTCTCGACGCGATTCGCGTCACCGTTTCCGTATGGCATCTGAAGGAGCCCGTAGGTTTCGACAATCGCGCTCGCGGCCTCCGCTTCAGGAAGCGCTTCGATCTCCGCAATAAAATCGAGGTAGTAGGGAATGCCGCTAATGTCGCGCGTCACAACCACATCCCCGATGAGCGTCTTCCCTGAACTGCGCACCATGTCGAGAAAGCCCGTCATCACGCTCACGACAACGATCACAAGCGCAACGCACAACGCCACTGCGGCGACCGCAATAAACGGAATGATGCGCGAGGTGAGGTAACGGTTCGCGAGGAGCGGTGCATACATCGTGATTGATTGATAGAGGCTGGGGGTGAGGGTAACACGCGTTGGGGTACTGCGAAATCAGCGCGGTTCAAGCACATACTCGCGCCCGCCCCATCGAACGGGCACGCGGTTGCGAAGCATGCGCGCGCCATCAAAGAGCCAGTAGGCAACGACACATGCAGCGAGCGGATGTGCAAGCGCGCCGACAAGAGGCGCGCGTTGGCGATGGTGAAGAAACGCGATGGCGCTCACGGCGAGTGCGAGCGACATCGCACCGAGAGCGGCGAGTTCGAAAGCACCTGAATCGTCGCGATACATGCCCTGCGTGCCGAGGAGCATCGCGAGCACCGCCGCGATCGGAAACACGACGCCAACGACAAAGACTTCAACCGCCGCTTGCATCAGCAGAATAGGTTTTCGTCTGCGGCTCTCGATAAAGATACGAGTCCAACCCGAGCGCATTGCCGCAAGCGAGTCATACATCGCAACCTCCATGCGTCGCGTCGCATCCACGATGCCAAGTCGATGTTGGTTTTTCATACCCCACGCAAACGCGAGGTCTTCGAGGAGCGCGTCCTTCACCGCTTCATGACCACCAAACTGGTCGTACGCGGTGCGCGTAAATAGTAAGAACTGTCCATTCGCAAACGGCCAAGGCTTATGTTCACGATTCGCTTTGTCTAACGGAAACGCACGCAGCAGCATGGTGGTGGCCACAGGCTGGAGCATTCGCTCAAAGTGGTGTTCGAAGGTGAGCCGACCGAGCGCGGACAGAAGTCCCGTGCCGCGTGCGTGCGCGATCGAAAGCATCGAGTCGATCATGTCAGGCGCGAAGCGGCAATCCGCGTCGGTAAACAACAGCCATTCGCCCGTTGCACTCGCCGCACCAACACGGCACGCGTTGCATTTCCCTGCCCAATCAGCCGGACACGCCGCGTTGTCAAGGATGCGAATGCGAGGGTCGCCTTCAGCCGCCGCAACAAGCCGTTCTCGTGTGCGATCAGTGCAACGGTCGAGCACATAGATCGCTTCGAACACGCGGCGCGTTTGCGCGCGCAAGCCACGCACGCTCGCTTCGATCACTCGCTCTTCGTTGTGTGCGGGAATCACGATCGACAGCAAGCCAGGCGCAGGAGGCAAGTTGTCGCCATCTCGTACTCGCGGCACACTGAAATCAGCGCGAATGACGCGCACAAGGATCACAATGCTCGAGAGGCAACTGGCGACGCAGAGAATTGCTAAGAAGATGCCAACTGTTGCCACGTGTGCATCCTACTTCGATCGTGCGTTCACTGTCTGTCGCGAAGTGGAGGGCTCGCGCTCGACTCACCTTGCAGCGACTTCGCCCTAAACTGCGCTTCTCATGCGAATTCTCCTGACAAACGATGACGGCATTCACGCACCTGGAATCGAAGCACTGCACGGCGCGATTCGCGACCTCGGCGAGATCATCACGATCGCGCCGAGCGATATGCAAAGCGCGACCAGCCACGGCATTACTTTTCATACGCCGCTCCTCGTTCAAGAAGTGTCGCCTCACGCGCACATGCACGGCTACGCAGTCGACGGTCGACCTGCGGACTGCGTAAAGCTCGGATTGCGTCGCATCTGGCCCGATCGTTTTGGTGACGGCCAGTTGCCTGACCTCGTGATTTCAGGCATGAACTCAGGCGCGAATGTCGGCATTAATGTGATCTACTCGGGCACCGTTGGCGCGGCCGTCGAGAGCGCCTTTCTCGGCGTTCCTGCGATCGCGGTGAGCCTGCACATTGGCGGAGGTGCCCCGCATTGGCGCCGCGCCGCAGAGATTGCGCGCCACGCGATCGATGAAGTGATCAAGCACAGGATTGATCCGCACACCGTGGTCAACATCAATGTTCCCCGCACGATTTCTGCGGAAGCAAAATTGCCGCGCATCAAGGTTGTGAACATGAACACCGCCGCGGGCATCGACAATTACGAGCGTCGCACTTCGCCTTCAGGCCAAACATACTACTGGCCAAACGGTGATGGCATGCGTTTCGCGCACACGAAAGAAGGCACCGATGTCGAGGCGCTCAACGATGGATTCATCACCGTGACTCCGTTGCAATACGACCTCACGGATTACCACCGCACAACATCGTGGCGCGAACGATTGTCATAAGCAGCCCGGAATGGCTCGAACACAAACTGATCTCATGAGCACCTTAGGAGCGGCCGTAGCAGCGACCGCTCAACCACGCCACGATCAATCCTGAAGCATGATGATTCGCAGCCGAATCGTGATCGTCTGCCCTGGCTTCAATTTCTCAAGTTCCTTTCCACTTGCGCGCCATTTGAAGAGCGCGCTCTTAATCGCATCATCAATGCCAGGATTTCCCGTCGAACGCACAACTCGCGCAATCTGTGGCACGCCATCACGACCGAGCACAAGTTCGCCGATCGGATTGCGACCCACACCATCGACATAGTTGAGCGTCGTAAAGCGCGGCCTCGCGGGCTTCAGCGTGATGCCCTTTGCCGCGAGCGGCTTACCGTTTTGCCAATTCGCCATCGGAACATCGATGATCGATGTTGGATCACTTTCGCGATCCGACAGTTCGCCGCGTGCAGATCGCGAATCACCGGGCGCGCCCGCAGGTGACGGCGGGGTTGGAGCACTCTGCGCGCCATCAATTGGTTGCGGGCCATCGACACCACCGCCTTGAGTACCAGTTGCGATCGTGACGGCATTGTCTGTAGTTGGATTCGCGGCGGCTTGCGTGCTTGCGACAGCATTCTGATTCAGCGGAATCGTCGCGGCCGGCGCATCAAGCGGAGGTTTCGGTGAATCAGCAATGGGATTGATGGTCTCGCGAGGAAGCGCGTTGGGCGCGACGCCGCTTGCTGCGGGATCAAGCGATTTGGAAGGATCAACCAGCGAAGGATCAGGCTCGGTGGTTGGATCCGTGCGCGGTTGCGTCAGAGGATCAGTCGGCTTCAGTGGATCTGTTGGCGGAACAGGCTTCGTGCCGTCTGCAGGATTTTTCGGAAGCAGCGGTGTTGGCGGGAGCGGCTCTAACGGCGCGGTGGTTGGTTCTATTCGCGGCTCAACAGGCGGTGTTTCGCTCGGTGTTTCCCCGGGTGTTTCCCCGGGTGTTTCAACGGGCGTCGACCCATCAGGTCCGCTCGATGTCGGTGGCGCGTTGGTAGCACTCGTGGCGGCGTCGGGCGGTTGCGCCGCTGTAACGGGTGGTTCTGCTGGCGGCAGTGGTCGCGCGATCTCAATGGAATTGCCTTGCACAAGCGCAGTTTCCGTCGGAGGCGTTGCTGGAGTTGGTGATGCCATCTCTGGCGTAGGTTGCGTCACAAGATTTGTTGGCGTTGACGTAACCCTTCCCGCCGCAGCGGCGGGCAGCGGCAGCGCGCTTGGGTTTGGCGAAGTTGCGACAGTTGGTGCGGGCTCAGAAGGCGCCACAGTTGAAGCCGCACTGCCGCGTGAACCTGCAGCAAGTTCAAGTCGATACGCCGCCTGCTCAACTTCTGCGAGTTCCGCAAGATGTTGCTCGTACTCTGCGTAACCAATCCAATTCATCGTCGTGGCGTTGCTCTCATCGATACCGAGCTTGACGAGTGCTGCCTCTTCTTCTTGGCGACGACGCTCGAGTTCCTCGGGAGTGAGTGCACGATCGCGATCGCGCCGCTCTTGCAGCGTCTTGCGCGCGCTTGACGCGGCACGATACAACTTGCTGCCTTCGTCTTGCTTCTGAGGGTCAACTTCAAGCGAACTCGCCGTGATGTCGTTGCGATTGCCCGTAGTGCTGTTGTTGCTCCCCAAAATTCCAAGCGCAGGAAAAAGCACGAACACATGCAGCGCAATCGACAGCGTGGCTGCGATGACGAGCGGAAGGTTGGTGCGGATCCAGTTCATGCAGGCCTACTCGCAAAGGAGAAGTCGTTCAGGCTCGGTCATTCAGGAGCGGTCATTCACTTGCTCGGCACGGTTGGACCAACAGCAGGCGGTGAAACCACAGGCGTCACCACATCGCGCACAACAGCTCCGCGCTGTCGACGCCCGACGATATTCACGTTGAATTTCGCGGGTTGCAAGCGATCCCACACATCGAGCAACACCGCAGAGCGATCCACTTGAGAGTTTCCATCGGCGAGCGCGAGATACACCACAAGATCGGGCGCCGCAGTGCGCGCTTCATCAAGACGCGCGACGAGTCCATCGAGCGGCACGGGAACGCGATCAAGATAGAGCGTGCCATCAAGGTCGACCGAGATGGTCGCGGCAGGCACGGGCTTCGCAGCTTTCCCCGATTGATATGTGTGCAACTCCATCGGCACGAGATCAACGCGCTCCATCATCATCACGCTGTAAATGAAAAATGTGAGAAGGAAGAGCATCACATCGATGAGCGGTGCGAGCTCGATGCGAGGATCGTGAGGAGTACGGCGAATGCGAAACATCAGTGTGTGTTCGAAGAAATGCGTTGCTTAGTTTTCAATCACGGGAGTTTCAGGATCGGCGGGGCCGTCGGTAGGCGTGTCGATCGCACTGTCCGCGCCTTCAATGAGCGCTTCTCCTTCATCTTTCGGCGCGCTTGCAACTCCAACAACCGCATCGCCTTCCTTGAGGCGGACCACGCGCACGCCGAGCGTGTTGCGACCAACTTCGCGAATCGACTCAGCAGGAACACGCACGAGCATGCCGCCTTCGCTCACGACAACCACCGAATCGCTCGGTGAAATCGGAAGCACTGCGACAACGAATCCATTCTTCTCTGTGGTTTGAATATCGATGCGACCCTTGCCGCCACGCGATTGCGCGCGCGTCGAACCATCTTCGAGTTGCACGAGATACTCATTGAATCCAGTGCGCTTGCCATAGCCCTTCGAAGTCACAGTGAGCAATGCGCGCTCATCATCACAGCGCACGATGCCGACAACTTCATCGCTGTCAGCGAGATCAATGCCACGCACGCCAGCAGTGCCGCGACCCATCACGCGCGCATCATCTTCTTCGAAACGAATCGCCATGCCTTCTTTCGTCGCGAGCAGCAAGTGATCGTTGCCCGCAGTCGACACGACGCCGACGAGATTATCGCCGTCGTTGAGCGCAATCGCGATGATGCCACCGCGATTGACATTGCGATAGTCCTTCAAGCTCGTGCGCTTCACGCGGCCCTTCGAAGTCGCGAAGACAAGAAAATCTTCCTTGAGTTCGAAGTCTTCGATCGGAAGAAAAGTCTTGATCTTCTCGCCTTCGCGCAGTTCAAGCAGGTTCACGATCGCGCGACCCTTCGCAGTGCGCGCCATCTCTGGAATCTGCCAGACCTTGATACGGAACACTCGACCCGTATCGGTAAAGCACAGCAGATCATCGTGCGAGCCGCACACCAGCACATGCTCGACATAATCATCTTCGCGCGCGTCAGAACCCTTCACGCCCTTGCCGCCGCGACCTTGCGTGCGATAGGTGTCGAGTTGCAGTCGCTTCACATAGCCCGCATGACTCACCGTCAGCACGCACACATGCTGAGGAACCAGTTCGCCCATCTCGAAGTCTTCGGCCTCGTTGCCGAGGATTTCCGTCTTGCGGTCATCACCGAAACGCTCGCCGAGAAGCACTGTGTCTTCGCGAACAATCGCGAGGATGAAGCGAGCATCCGAGAGAATGTGCTCCAACTCATCGATGACCGCTAGCAGCGCAGTGAGTTCGCTCGCAAGCTTCTCGATTTCGAGTCCAACCAATTGAATCAAGCGCAGCGCGCCGATGGCTTCAGCTTGCACGCGCGTGAGATGCACGCCGCCGCTACCCGCCGCATACAACGCTTCAGCGCGTTCAATGAGCCTCGCAGGAACGATCTCAATGCGCGGGTAATTCGCAGGAATTCGAAACGCGCGCTCGATGAGTCGCGTGATCGCTTCGTCGCGCGTACGACTCGTGCGAATGAGTTTGATGACCTCATCAATATCGCACACCGCGTAGATGAGACCTTCCAACTTGTGCGCCGCTTGACGCGCTTGGCGAAGCTCAAACTCCGTGCGCCGACGAATCACATCACAGCGGTGATCGATATAGCACTGGATGAGTTGACGCAGCGAAAGCGTGCGCGGTTGGTGACTCACCAGCGCGATGTTTTGAATCGAGTACGACGACTGCAGCGGCGTGAATTCGTAGAGTTGCTTCTCAACGATCGCGGGATCCGCGCCCTTCTTGAGCACCACTTGAATGCGCGTACGAGCGTTGCGGCCCGAGTGATTGCGCACATCGCTGATGTCTTGAATGCGATCGTCCTTCGCGGCTTCAACGATCTTTTCGATGAGCGCACTCTGCGAGACCTGATAGGGAATGTCGTCGATGACGATCGCATCACGCAGATTTACCTTCTCGTGATGCACGCGGCCGCGAACAACCAATCGACCGCGTCCAGTGGAGTAGGCTTCCATGATGCCGCGACGGCCCATGATGATTCCGCCCGTGGGAAAATCAGGGCCTGGAACGAATTCCATGAGTCGTTCAACACCAATGAGTGGATCATCGATCGTCGCAATGATCGCATTGCAGATCTCCCTCAGATTGTGCGGAGGCATCGTGCTCGACATGCCGACGGCGATGCCGCTCGAGCCGTTGACAAGCAGATTCGGCAACTTCGCAGGCAACACGGTCGGCTCCATGAGTCGTTCGTCGTAGTTGGCTTTGAAGTCAACGGTTTCTTTGTCGAGGTCTTCCATGAGCGCCATCGCAGGCGCGGTCATGCGCGCTTCGGTGTAACGCATGGCGGCTGGTGGATCGCCTTCGATGGAACCGAAGTTGCCTTGCTTGTCGACGAGCATGTAGCGCGTCTTCCAATCTTGCCCGAGATTGACGAGCGTCGGATAGATGACGCTCTCGCCGTGTGGGTGGTAGTTACCGCTAGTGTCGCCGCAGATCTTTGCGCACTTGATGTGCTTCTTGCCAGGCGCCAAACGCAAATCATTCATCGCCACAAGAATGCGTCGCTGCGAAGGCTTGAGTCCATCACGCACATCAGGAAGCGCGCGATCCATGATCGTGCTCATCGCGTAGGTGAGGTAACTCTCATGCAGTTCACGCTCGATGTCGAGGTCAATCACTCGATCATGCGGAGGTGTAGGAAGCGATGACGCGGGGATGTTCGTCGGATCTGGAGTTGCGCCATCAGCCATCGGAAAAGAGCCTTTCGAGCACTGCGTTGAGGAAGCGTGCAGTCTACACGAAATGAGGGTTTCACGAGCGTTTTTGGCTGCGTGCGGTCGACTTGAGACATGCGCAAAACCCTCGGGAAAAAGGGGACTTTCACGCGATGCCACGGCTGCGCAACGAGCGTCTCACTAAGGGACGCGCACGCTGCGCTACGCTTACCTCATGGCGCCAACGAACACGCTCGTCAACGATGTCCATTCCGGGTTGAACGCGACGAATGTGCGTGGCATCCACCAACCCATTTCGATTGAGGCGCTGCGTGAAGTGATCATGCTCGCCGCGTCGCGTGGTGAATCTGTGGCGGTGTGTGGATCGCGTCATGCGATGGGTGGACAGCAGTTCTTGAGCAACGCACAACTGATCGACATGCGAAGTCTTTCGCGTGTGATTGAGCTCGACATGGAGCGCGGTTTGCTGACGGTTGAAGCAGGGATCCAGTGGCCTGCGTTGATCGAAGGTGCGCTCGCGTTGCAGCGCGCGCGTGCTCCAACGCAAGAGCCTCACTGGGGAATCGCGCAGAAACAAACGGGTGCCGATGCACTCACGCTTGGAGGCGCGTTGAGCGCCAACGCGCACGGTCGCGGGCTCACGATGCCGCCGATTGTGCA
>QWPU01000065.1:0-528 GCA_003671065.1 Planctomycetota bacterium
GCCATTGAGCCCTTCGATTGCAGCTGCGCCAGCTTCCTTGGAACCCATGGTCACGAAGCCGAAGCCGCGTGAGCGACCGGTTTCGCGATCGGTTCCAATGAACACGTCTAGCACCTCTCCATGCGCCGAGAAGATTTCACGAAGCCCATCAGGAGTCGTACGATAATTGAGATTTCCGACAAAGATCTTGAACATGTCTGGCCTCCCAGGCCAGTTCGCACCGTACACAAACTATTCTCGTGCACGGTTTAGTGAATTCTCGACGCGCTTTAGACTGACGCTCAGTCATGCCGTCCAACAGGAAGCATACAGAAATTGCGACCCACGCGGTGAGTCTTGACACGGTTCCACTCAGTTCATGAGAATTGCGTGAAAGGCGGACCTAGCGGCAGCCCTAGCGTTCGAAGAACGAAAGCGCCGCAACAGGTTCTGATAACAGTATTTCCCATGGCAGAATCGGCGTTGGCGGTTCAGGATCAAACTTTCGAACCGCCACGGCGCGGCTTGCCGCTCAACTGTCTTGCGGTG
>QWPU01000065.1:538-11894 GCA_003671065.1 Planctomycetota bacterium
TCATTTCCGGCCGTTTCTTCGCGGGACACCGATCCGTTCGTGATTCTGGGAATTGTGCCGGAGTTCAACATCGATCCTCAGCGACTCCGCGGCGCATGGATGCGGCTCGCGATGAATGCTCATCCTGATGGATTGATCCCTAGCGATGACTCTGATGCGTTGAGTGGTGCTTCGATCGTGAATCGCGCTTATCAAACTTTGCGCGATCCGTTGGCGCGAGCAGTTGTGTTGCTTGAGCACTTCAATGCGCCCGCGAGTCCAGCGAATTCACTGCCGAGCAATTTTCTTGTTGAGTTGATGGAGCTTCGCGAGCGCGCCGATGCTGTGCACGCTGATCACTCAGCGATGCGCGCATTGAGGACTGATGTTGCCGCTCAACGAGCAGATGCAATCGCGTCGATCGCTGCGGGGTTTGCCGCGCACGCGCACTCAGGCGGTCCGATGACTGCAGACATCGCACACGATATACGCATGCAGCTGAATGTCACTCGCTCTCTCGACAGAGTGCTTGAGCAACTTGATCGCGAGAGTGGGACGAGCGAGCCGTGATCCCGGATTTCGTTGGCGCGATTCCGTCACTCAACATTCCGTCACTGACGGGCGTGCAGATTGCGCTGCTCTCATCGATGGCGCCTTTGCTCGCGGCGTTGGCGTTCTTTTCATTTATCGAAACAACGTATTTCGCGCTGACTCCTGCCGAGCGACTTGGGCTACGCCGTAAGCATCCGAAGAGCGCAGCGACTATCGACAATCTCCTTGCACGACCGCGGGTATTGCTCGTGGGCACCATGCTCGGTTCGCTGCTTGCGAGCACGGCGTATCTCGTGGTGAGTTCAGTGCTCGTCGCAAGTTCTGATTCGATCGCACTGTCCATCACGATTGCCGCTCTGTCGTTGTTTGGCATGGTGCTGTCTGCGGAAGTGCTTCCAAAACTCGTGGGAAATGCTGATCGCGCTCGGAGCGCGCAACTCGCGGTTGTTCCCACGATTGTCTTTTGCGCGTTCATTCGTCCCATCGCCGAAACGATCGATTCCTACATCCTCGCACCGTTTGGTCGGCTGACACAGGCGTCGCAGGGGACGAGTGTCGTGGATGCGGCGGAATTGGCGGCGCTGCTTGCGCAGTCTGCCGACGAAGGCGCGATTGATGTGCGCGAAAGAGAAGCGCTTGAAGGCGTGATGCGGCTCCAGCGATTGCGCGTTCGCGATGTGATGACGCCGCGCGTCGACATGGTTTTTGTTTATCACGAGGCGAGCGACGAAGAGCTCGTCGCGACGGCCGCGCGTGCTCGACTTACAAGACTGCCAGTCGTTGGTCGTGATGCCGACGATGTGCGGGGCATTCTCGATCTCACGCGATACATCCTCCAAGCAGGCGCGGTTTCACGCGATGATTGCACTGATCCCGTGCGTTTCGTGCCTGAACTTGCGTCGCTCGAGCAACTGCTTGAGCACTTTCGACGGACCGCAAGTAAGTTGGCGATTGCGGTCGACGAGTACGGCGGCACTGCAGGGATCGTTGCGCTTGAGGATTGTGTCGAAGAGATTGTGGGCGACATCGTGGGCTTAGGTGAGCGCGTGGTTGATGCGCCGCTTGAGGTCGCTGCGGGCGTGTGGAGGGTGAGCGGCGAGATGGGTATCGCGCGCTGGAGCGAACACTTCGGCGCCCGCGTGATCTCTCCGCGCGCAAGCACAGTTGCAGGTCTTGTCATGCAACGACTCGCTCGACTCGCGCGAGTTGGTGATGCCGTTGATATCGCGAACATCCATGTTGAAGTGGAAGCTATGCATGGCGCGCGAGTCACCAGTGTGCTTGTCTCGCTCATAGGAGTGGGGCGATCGCCATGAGAAACTCGTTGCTACTACTGGTGAGTGAGCCCTTGAACGCGAGCGCAATCGCGCTGTTCGCGTTGCTCGCTCTCAGCGGCATTGTGTGCGCTGGGCTTTTTGCCGGCCTTGAGACGGGGATGTACAAACTCTCGCGCGTGCGTCTGTCGATTCGCGCTGCGCGCGGTGACGCGTCCGCTGCGCGCCTTGCATCCGAATATGCGCGACCCAAACGCATGCTCTCGACGCTGTTGGTTGCCAACGCGCTCGCGGGTTGGTGCGCGAGTTTCGGAACGAGCAAGATCTTGGATGGACTTGGATACACGGAGATTCAAGCAGTCGCACTGGACCTTCTCATTCTCGTGCCGGTCGTATTTGTGTTTGGAGAAGTGCTTCCGAAGGACCTCTTTCGCGTGCATGCGGATCGTTGGATGCCGCGCTACGCAATGCTCCTTACGGTCGTGCGCATCGCATTCACTGTGACAGGCATCGTGCCACTCGTCGTGGGGCTCAGCACGATCGCGACGCGACTCTTCGCAACACGCCAATCAGGTGAGTTGATCGAAGCGCGCGCGCGTGTATCTGCATTGCTCGCAGAAGGCGCAGGCAGCGGAGGATTGAGCGAAACACAACTTGGCTTCGCGGAGCGTGTCTTCACGATGCGCGGTATCACCGTGGCGCAAGAGATGACGCCGTGGAAATCGGTGGCGACCATTTCGAGTTCAGCATCACACAAAGAACGCGCGCGTGCATTTCTTACATCGGGTGCAAGTCGGTTGCCTGTGCTCGATGGCACGGGCTCTGTCATCGGAGTCATCGCCTCGATTGATCAGATTCAGCACCCACTCGCTTCAACGCGTGAACTCATGCGCCATGTACCAACCCTGTCGCCAACACTGACCGCGCTCGAAGCAATTCAAGCGATTCGTCGCGACCGCGTGCAACTCGCCATCGTTGCAGAGCGCGCGGATCGACCGCTTGGCATTGTCTCAATGAAAGACCTTGTCGAACCGCTCGTCGGCAACCTCGGCGCATGGTGAATGCAATCGGCGCCTTGTATTTTCGCTGCATTCTGCGTGTTCGTTTCATGGTGCATGCGGTCGCAACGCCTTGTGACAACCGCATTGCAGCAGTGTGCACGCATCGCTATACTTCGCGACCCGTTGCGACGGGATTTCGCGCTAGTAGCTCAGCTGGCTAGAGCACGCCCCTGATAAGGGCGAGGTCGAAGGTTCGAGTCCTTTCTGGCGCATCAATAGACGCAGCCGCTCGTGTTTCACGAGCGGCTGCGTTGTTTTTACGCTCTTGCCGCGTTGGACTTCGCACGCAACGCGCTATCATCCCCGCCCCTTCGTGCAGGTTCTCGTCTTCATCACGGAGCCGACTCGCACGAATCCACCACACACTGGAGCTTGAAGTCATATGCGTCGCGCAAAGATCTCGATCATCGGAGCAGGAAACACGGGCGCAGCGTGCGCCGTCTGGGCAGCATCGAAGGAACTCGGGGACATCGTCCTCATCGACATTGCCGATGGCGTTGCGAAGGGCAAAGCACTCGACCTCTACCAGTCAGCGCCGATTGAGCGATTCGATTGCAACATCCAAGGTGGTAGCGATTACTCGCTCATCGAAGGAAGTGAAATCGTTGTCATCACCGCAGGTATTCCGCGCAAGCCAGGCATGAGCCGTGATGATCTCATCAAGACCAACATGGGCATCGTGTCGAGCGTCTCTGAGAAGGTCGCGCAGTTCGCGCCTGAGTCGGTCATCATCGTTCTCTCGAATCCGCTTGACGCGATGGTCTACACCGCGTGGAAAGCATCGGGATTCCCAGCCCATCGCGTGCTCGGTCAAGCGGGTTGCCTCGATGTGGCTCGATTCCGCGCGTTCCTCTCGATGGAACTCGGTTGCTCCGTTGAAGACATTCAAGCGCTCTTGCTCGGTGGTCACGGCGACGACATGGTTCCGCTGCCACGCTTTACAAGTGTGCACGGTATTCCGATCGATCAACTGCTTTCGAAAGAGAAGATCGACGCCTGTGTGCAACGCGCCAAAGTTGGTGGCGGCGAGATCGTTCAACTCATGGGCACTTCGGCCTACTACGCGCCTGCATCGGGCGTGATTCAGATGGCGGAAGCGATCATCAAAGATAAGAAGCGCATCCTTCCCTGCGCGGCGTATTGCGAAAATGAATACAGCGTTGCGCCAGGCGCGAAGGGCAATGGCTACTTCGTCGGCGTGCCTTGCGTGCTCGGTAAGGGCGGCATGGAGAAGATTGTCGAAGCCAAACTTGATGCGAGCGAATCAGCATTGCTTGCTGAGAGCGTGCAGCATGTGAAGGACTTGGTTGCGGTGGTGAAGAATCTCGCAGCAGAGAAGAACGAGCAGGGGACTGCGATGTTCCCGAAGTTGGTCTGACGATCGGTGAGCGAACTCGATTAAGGCACTGGGCGTGCGCTGCGCAATGGCAGTGCGCGCCCAGTTTCATGTGTGGAACAATCGCTCGCGCGCTTACGCCGCTTGCGCCGTGAGCGCGCCTGTCGTGAACTCCATCATGAGTCCCGCAATTCGATCGAGCGGTGCAACCGTTTGCACAGCGCCACACAAAACCGCTTCGCGCGGCATGCCGTAGACAACGCAACTCTGTTCGTCTTGCGCAACAGTCACAGCGCCAGCCTTGCGCATCGAAAGCAATCCAGTCGCGCCGTCGCCGCCCATGCCCGTCATGATGATCCCCATCGCGCGAGCGGCCGCATACTGCGCGCAACTTTCAAAGAGCACTTCGACTGAAGGCTTGTGACGCAGCACGCGTGGTCCATCCGCGACGCGCACGATCCACTGTGAGCCGACGCCGACGCGTTCTCGCACGAGTCGCATGTGGAAACTTCCAGGCGCAAGCAATGCGCGTCCGGCAATCACCGCGTCGCCGTCTTCGGCTTCTTTCACAGTGATTTTGCACATGCTGTTGAGTCGATCCGCGAACGCTTTCGTGAACCCTTCTGGCATGTGTTGCACGATCAAGATCGGTGGCGTCTCAATTGGAAGCGCGGTGAGCACAGTGCGAAGCGCTTCAGTGCCACCCGTTGATGTACCGATGGCGATGAGTCGATCAGAGAGACCTGGTCGGAAAGTCGGATTGAGATTAATTGTGGGTTTAGCAACGCTGCGAACAGGAGCGGCGCTCGATGATTTCTCGGGAGCGCAGTCCACAAAATCAGCGGCGCTTGGCATGCGAGAGATCGTGCTCACTCGAGGTGGTGCGTGCATTGCGACGCGAACGAGTTCCGCGAGGCGCAGAGCGACATCGCCGACAGAAAAACTTCCACCAGGCTTCGATACAACTTCAAGCGCTCCTGCTTCGAGGCACTCAAGTGCGAGTGCGCATCCTTTGGGCGTCACTGAACTGCAGATGATCGTCGGCACTGGATGAAACTTCATGAGTTTGCGCAGGAATGTGAGCCCATTCATGTGAGGCATCTCGATGTCGAGAATGATGCAGTCGGGTTTGAGCGCGAGGATCTTTTCGCGCGCAGCCAACGGATCGGCAGCCGTGCCGACGACTTCAATGCCCGCTTGGCGTGACAACTGCGCTTGAAGTACTTGCCGCACAATCGCGCTGTCATCGACAATCAAGACCCGTGCGTTGCGCGCGATTGGCTCTGGGATGCGGCGTTTCTCTGGTGGTTTCGTATCATTCATCGGCCAGTGTTCCTTTCAAATCTTGCGCGTGGAACCGTGAGTCACGCGTTGTGCGAATGATGGCACGTCACTTCAAGACGCTCACCTTCGGCGTCGAGAATGCAACTTGTAGAATTGCTTCCTGCAGGCCGAATGCCGAGCGTTGGCAAGCCAAGTGAGAAGCGACAATCATCGCCACCGAGCGCTGTGATCACTGATCCCGCAACAATGTTGGCGAGCTCACGAAGCGCTTCTTCTGCCTGCGAATCTTGGATCTCGCTCGGTTCAGCTCCAAGCAAACTCGCGGCGAGATTTCGCGCGAACGCTCGGCTTGCGCGCAGATCGACGCCTCCGCAATCAGGCCCAGTGAAATCGATGAGCGCAAACGTGTCGGCAGCGGGAAGCGTCGCGGGATCTTCGCACGGATCAGCGAGCACGAAGGCTGTGCGTTCAAGCGCATCAACAACCAAACGCGCGAGTGACGACTCATTGAGGTGATGTGTGTTTGGTTCAGTAGTCATGACGGTGGTTCCTGTGTGCGTGCTTCAGGCGCTCTTGGCGCCGAGGACTTCAGCGATGAGGCGGCAGAGATCTTCGGGTTCGAATGGTTTGCGCAGCGTGTGTTGCACTCCAAGCGCTCGCATGCGTTCAAGCCGTTCGCGATTGGCTTCAGTGCTGACGATGACGACTGCAACATCGTTAAGGTCGGGTCGTGTGCGAAGTTGGCGAGTGAATTGCTCGCCATCCATCACGGGCATGTTGAGGTCGAGCAACACCAGATCAATCCACACGGTTTCAAGCACTGCAAGCGCTTCGCCTCCGTGGCCTGCTTCAAAAATGTGATCTGCTGCAACACCCGCGAGCTTGACAACTTTCTTGATCGCGGCGCGCAGAATCGGCGAGTCATCAACGATGAGGACATGGCATTGGAGTGGAGGATTCATACCGTTCTCCCGAGCGTGTGCGGTTTGTCGGTTTCGATGGGTTGTGAAGCAGAATGGATGTCGGCGACAAGCGCTTCGAGCTCATCGCGTGTTGTTCCTAATCGTGTGCGAGCCCGCGCATCAAACGGATACATCAGTCCGTCGAGACCGAGGCCAAGCCCCGCCCAACGCGCAACGGTGTCTGCCGCGTGAATGATGTCGGTGACCGCTTCATCTGGATCAGATGGAGGTTGGTGATGACCACGCACCGCCTGACTGATCGCTTCGGGCAAACCCCAGCGCTCGCACAGCATGCCGCCGAGTTGCGCGTGATCTGCACCAAACGCCTCGCGTTCGTATTCGAGAAACGGACGCGTGTCAGCTTGCGCGGCGATGAGTTCAAGCGCGTCGGATCCTGCGATCGCGTCGATGGCGAGCTTGCCGATGTCTCGCAAAAGCGCAGCAACAAAGCACAATTCTGGATCAATGCGTCTGCGTCGAGCAAGTGTGTCCGCCGCAATCGCGCCGCCGAGGGCGCATTGCGAGAGTGCGCCGCGGCGCAGTCCATACGAACGACCTGCGTTGGCGAGGACTCCAGAGACTTGCGTTTCAAGGGCAATTCTGCAGAGCGTGCGTGTGCCAAGACGACGCACGCTTTCGCCGAGTGAGAAGACGCGACCAGGCATTGCGTAGGCTGCGGAGTTCGAACGACGAAGCACGGTGGCTGCGATCGATTCGTCGCGACGAACGATCGATTCGACTTCGTCAAGATCGACATTGCGACCGTTACCCGCGAGCATCGAGACGAGGCGAACGCTTGTGATGGGCAGCGCCGGCAGCCTTTCGAGAGCGGCAAGTGTGTCGTTTAGTGTGGCCACAGTTGATTCTCCTTTCCTTGCGTACGCACATTAATGAAGCCATCGGAGAGCCGCAGCGTCAGCGTCCTGCTGTGCTGGCCGCCCGTGTCATCAGCGGAGAGCAGTAAGTTTTGTTTCCAGAAAATTTTTCTCAAGATGGTTCGATTGCGATGACCAATTCGGAAGTGACCATCATCGGCAAGTACTTCGGCGCCACCCGCCGCGCACACGATCAATCGATCGCGCCGCGCGCCGAGCTCGGCCACTTTCGCGAAGAGCAGTGGAATGCCGAGATCGCCAAACATCGCGGGATTGAGCGCGGCCTTCTCAACGCTCACGCTCGATTCTGGCAGCATGAAGTGCAGCATGCCACCCACCTTTGCCACGGGGTCGTAGACCGTGACGCCGATGCAGGAGCCGAGCGCGTAGGTGATGATCGACTTCGATGGATCGCGTCCAACAGCGAGTGCCGCAACACCGACGACGATCTTGTCGCGTGTGAAGTTCTCACTCAGTGACGTCGCACCAATCGAAACCTTCGAGTCACCAGGTTTTGGACCTTCGTTTCGAAATGGAATGGATGGCAGCCTTGACATAATGGGATCCTCGCCATACTTGGCGCTCGTCCGTGGAGTGAAAGTGATGGGACTGGCTCAGTTAACGCACATACATGCCAGGCGCGACCGACTTAAACGGAACATCGAGTCCTGACAGCGTTTCTGCACTGCCAACAGTCAGTATTCCGCCGACGCGAAGCGCTCCGTGCATGCGCATGACAACTTCGCGGCGTGTATCGCGATCAAAATAGATCATGACATTGCGGAGGAAGATCACATCGAACGGTCCGAGTCCGTGATAGGGCTCGACCAGATTCTGTCTGCGAACCTCAACCATTTTTCGCACATCATCAGTGACGCGCCAGAGTGGCGTGAGCGCTGAAGGATGCGGTGCCGTGTTGGAAGCTACTGCCGCCGGCGTCACTTTCTTGAGAAAGCGAGCGCGCCGTTCAGGCGTGAGCCCAGTCAACTGCTGCTCGGTGTAGGTTGCTTGGCGGCAGCCTTCGAGTGCTTTGTTGGACAGATCGCTTGCCATGATCGACACATCGAAACCCGTCGCCGCAGGCAAGAGTTCCAGTGCTTGCATGGCGAGCGAGTAGGGCTCTGCGCCCACTGAGCACGCTGCGGACCAGAGGCGCAATCGCCTTCCTGGAACCGACAGCGTGCCTCGTGCAAGTGGGGTGAAGAGCTCTCGATCGAGATACGCAAAGTGTGCGGGGTCACGAAAGAAACTAGTCACATTCGTCGAGAGAATGTCGAAGAGGACGAGCATGTCGTCTTCAGTGGGATTGCGTTCGAGGCGCATGACATAGTCGTCGATGTCACTGCCGCCTTGCTTGCGCAAATGCGAAGTCAATCGATTGGCGACCAGTTGCATCTTGCGCTCGCCGAGCGCCAAGCCCCATCGCTTGCGGGCAATTTCTGCGATTCGTTTGAATGTAGTTTCAGTCAGTGTCGACATAGTTGCGCCTCCGCGCGTAGTGATTTCACGCTGCGCGTCGTTCGGTGTCCTTGATGGCGCCAGCAATCTGTACGCGATCACGCATGCCGATTACTTCTGCGATTTCAAGCAGCACCACCACGAGATCGCGCTCCTTGTCCTTCACCTTGCCCATACCGAGGATGTAGCGCAGAGGAATCTCGCAGCCAAACTCAGGCGCTGGTTCGATCATCGATTTCGGAATATCTTGAACTTCACGCACGCTGTCGACAATCGCGCCCATCACTGTTTGTGGACCGTCGTTCTCAGTGGCTTCGAGCACGACGATGCATGTTTCCTTCGTTGCTTCGGTCGAGGGAAGTCCAAAGCGCAAACGCAAATCAATCACTGGGATGATGCGCCCGCGCAAGTTCATCACGCCCCTCACATACGGCGGCGTTTGCGGAAGTGGTGTGATGGCGATGAGGCCAATGATCTCGCGCACGCGCAAGATTTCAACACCGAACTGCTCGTCTCCGAGGCAGAACGAGAGAAATTTATTCTCGTTGGCGTTGCGTGATTCGTGTGTGCCGGTTTCTGTTCGATCAATCATGGCCATGACTAACTCCTATTGCGGAGAGGTGAATCTGCCTCACGCGGCGGCGACCGACGCGTGTGCAGCTGTTTCGAGAAGACCGCCGACGTCGACGATCAGTGCGACGCGACCGTCGCCGAGAATTGCGCCGCCAGACACGCCGCGGATTTGTGACCGCGACTCGCCCAGCGATTTGATGACTACTTGTTGTTGTCCGAGGATTTCATCGACGAACACGCAGGAGCGACGCTTGCCGCTTTCCAACACGAGCAGGAGCCCTTGATGTAACTCATCGACACCTTCCTGCAGATTGAACACGCGCCGCAGTCGATGAATCGGCAGGAGATTTCCGCGCACTTTCACGACTTCACCTTTGCCGAGCACCGTGGTGATCTGGTCGGCGGATGGTCGGAAGGTTCGTTCAATGTTGAGCGTTGGAATGATGTAGCGCTGCGTACCGATGCGCACCACCATGCCATCGATGATCGCCATCGTCAGCGGCAGTCGCATGGAAAACACGCTGCCTTTGCCTGGATCTGAGTGAATCTCCACTGTGCCGCGCAGCGCTTCGATGTTTCGTCGCACCACATCCATGCCGACGCCGCGTCCGGAGATATCCGTGACTTTTTCAGCGGTGCTGAAGCCTGGCAAGAAGACAAACGAGTAGACCTCGTTGTCAGGAATATCACTGAGATTGCGCGACGGATCGATGAGTCCCTTCTCGAGACACTTGCGCAAGATGCGTTCGCGTTGCAGTCCGCGTCCATCATCTTCGACTTCGATCACGATCGATCCGCCTGAATGAAAGGCGCGCAAACGCAGCGTGCCGTGCTCGGTCTTTCCTGCAGCGCGGCGGTCTTCGCAACCTTCGATGCCGTGATCGCACGCGTTGCGAATCATGTGTACGAGTGGGTCGCCGATTTCTTCGACGACATTACGATCGAGTTCGACATCCTCACCTTCCACTTCAAGTTGAATCCGCTTGCCAGCTTTGCTTGCGACATCGCGCACCAGTCGTGCCATCTTTTGAAAGGTTGACTTGAGCGTGACCATGCGCAGGCTCATCGATGTTTCTTGCAGATCGCGCACGATCTTGCCGAGATGCGCGAGATTGCGCTGCACGCGTTGTTCGTGCAAACTCACAACCTCAGGATCTTGCACGACCATGAGTTGCGCGATTACTAACTCACCCACGAGATTCACGAGAGTGTCCATGCGCTGCGTGGAAACTTTGACGGTTTGATCGGCCTTGTTGGTTGCGTGGGTCTTCACAAGCGTGGTCGCAGCGACGACATCAGCGATGGCCGCGGAATTGGTGTCCTGCGCGAGGGAATCCTTCACATCGCTGGTCGTTGGTGTCGTCAGCGTTGACGCGGCGGCCTTCGGCGCGTTTGAATCTGACGAACTCATCGCACCTATCACGCGACCTTCACACGCGGCTTCGACGCGTCGCACTAACACCTTGAGTTCGCGCTCACGCGGAGGCTCTCCTCCCGAGAGCATGCCGATGAGTTGACCAAGCAAATCGCTCGACGCCAGCACCAGTTCAAGCACATGTGTGGTGAGCGGAATCTTGTGCGAGCGCACTTTGTCGAGCAGGAATTCACTGGCGTGAGCAACCTCAACGATGCGCGGAAGATGGAGAAATCCAGCGACACCTTTGATCGTGTGAAAGGCGCGGAACACAACATTCACAAGTTCCGCGTCGTTGGGAGTCACTTCAAGCGAGAGCACCGCGGCTTCAGCGTTGGCGAGATGCTCGCGTGCTTCGAGCGCGAAGTCGCCGATGTTTTCGTCGGCGTTCTCGAGGTTCATGTAGACCTTGAGATCGGCGGGAATCGAATCGAGGTCGCGCAATCCATCGTCGTCGGTTACTGCGCATACGGACGCCGTCGCGGTCGCCGTAGACGATGTCGTGACAGACGCGACAACTGCAATGACTTCAGTAACCGCCGCAACTTGCGGAGACAGCGTTGCGCGAACGGCTCTGGAATCAGGCTC
>QWPU01000066.1 GCA_003671065.1 Planctomycetota bacterium
GCCGAAGTGACCGAGGTCACCCGGCACAACATCAAGCCCGACTGCGGCAACATCCGCTACGTGAAGGGCATGTACTCGCACGAATTCAACGCGCTCATGTATGTCCCCGCGCCCGAGGCCTGCGAGGGGGCGATGCGCGCGCTGATCTCCAAGCCCACTCTGCATGCGGATGGACGCGCATGAGCACCGACGCCGCGCTCGCCCAACTTCCCTCGGAAGCCGCGGCGGCCGTGCGCGCCGAACTCGCGCCCGACGAGCAGGTCGTGTACGCGGGCGTCCCGCGCTCCGAGTTCGACTCCGGTCAACTCGCCTGTACGCTTCGCGGTCCGCTCCTCCTGTGGCCGGGACTCGCGGCATCGCTCTTTGCGTGGGTCATCGGCGCGGCGCTCCTCGTCACCGGCGCGCGCGGCGTGCTCCAAGGCACGATCGATGTCTTCATGGCGACAGTCCTCATCGTTGGGCTCGGTGGCCTTCTCGTGCAGGCTCGCCATGCGCGACGCAAGGCCGCGAGTTCGGCGTGGGTCGTGACGGGCCGGCGCGCGCTCGGAATCACGACATGGCCAGAGCGCTCGGTGATCTCCATCGCGCCAGACGATATCGAAGAGGTCTACTGCTGGATCGTCTCGCCCAACTGCGGAAATGTTCGGTTCAAGAGCGGCATCCGCTCGACCGCGGCGAACGCGCTCATGTACGTCCCTGAGCCTCGCACCTGCGAGGCTGCGATGCGCGCACTTGTGCCAGCGCACTCAAACAGCGACACTTAGCCCATGAGCATCGACGAAGACGAATGGACGGTCATCGCCAAGGACTCGAACGGCAATATCCTCAAGGACGGCGACTCGGTCGTGGTGATCAAGGACCTCGACGTGAAGGGCGCCAAGACCACGATCAAGCGCGGCACCACCTACAAGAGCATCCGCACCACTTCGAGCGAAGACGAAGTCGAAGTGCGTGAAGGGAAGAGCGTGTGGGTGCTGAAGACGTGCTTCTTGAAAAAGGCTTGAATCTGCTGCTTTTCACGGCGCGCTGAGTGACTTCTCTGAACGCTTGCGACCAGCGAAGAGCAGTTCGATTTCGGGATCGACCACGATGCGCACTGGCTTGAAGGACGACTTCACCGTGAATGATGTCGGCTCGGTAGGTTTGATGCGAAGCACGATGTCTTCGAAGAGCGGCGGCGTCTTCTTGCCGTCGACTTCCTCAGTGACGCCTTCGATTCGAACACGCACATCGACTTCGCCTGAACCGATGTTGACGAGCGACGCGGTTGTCTCGTATGCGCTCTCGCTGCCTGTCACACTCGCCTCGCGCACTTCGAACTCAGGGAGCACGGTGCCGAAGATCCATTGATTGACGAACGCGTTGAACGCAGCGGTGTCGGTGGCATGCGGTCGGAGACTTTCGATGAGGTCTTCAATCAACGGGAAATCAAGGCCATCTTGCATGATGACGCCATCGCGCCACTTTGTGACAAACTCCTTCATGCCCGCAAGCATCGCCTCTTCGCCCATCACATTGCGCAACATCCAGAACGCCCAACCTGCGCGTTGATAGGTCACCACGCTGTCGCCATCGCGTGAACCATCGATGCGATTGATCGATCGCTCGTTGTCCGCGCTGCGACCATCGACATACTGCTTCTCCCATCGACGACGAAGTGTTGCGGCTTGCGCGTCACCCTTCTCGTGATGCAACAACATGAGCGCAGAGAACTCTGCGAGACCTTCCGAGATGATGTTGCCACCAGGACCTTTGCCTGGCGTGACGATGTTGCCCCACCACTGATGGCCCGATTCGTGCGCGACGATGTAGTAGGCGACATCCATCGCGCCGTCTTCATCGTCCTCGTCAACTGGACGCGACATGAAGCCGATGCCTTCAGAGAACGAGATGTTGCCTGGGAATCCTTGCGCGTAACCCGCGAGGCCTGGGAACTCTGTGACTCTCAAATTCTTCCATGGATATGCACCAAACCACGCGCTGTAGTTGGCGCGCGCGGCGTCGAGGGCTTCGACCATCGTCTCGACATTCGCGCTGGTGCGCTGACTGTGAAAGACTGTAGTTGTCGCACCTTTCGCGGCTTCGAGTGGCCCACCCACGATGTTGAAGAAGCGCACAGGGTGTTCGGTTTCCCACAGCGTGCGACGACGGCCGTTCTCCACGGTTGATTCAATTTCAGTGCCGACGGCGTTGAGAATCCAATCGGCAGGACCTTCAACAGTCATGCGCACATGCGTCGCCCACGCGGGACCAAAGAGCGGATCGACGCGACCCTTCCAGTGATCAAGCGGATATTCCTTTGCGTCGCGCGAGTTCTTGCCATCAACGCCGACACCTTCCATGAATCCTGCGATGGGCAAGAAGCTCGGACTGAATGTAGTGAGCACAACGCCCGACGGCAGAATGAACTCACTCGCGCCGCCGCTTGAGCGCGACCAACCGTTGGGGACAGCGCCGTTCAATTTGAAGGTGATGGTCACGCGCTCGTTTGTTGCGAGAGGCCGCGCAGGACGCACGACATAGAGTTGCGAACGATTCTCGATTGATGGCAGCGGTTGATCGCGCTTCGTTGGATCAGTCGCAACGCCGTCAATCGTCCACTCGCTCGTTGTGAGATGCGAACCGATGGTGAGTGGAATCTCGCTCATCGGTTTCATGTGCGGATTGCGCAGCACATAGATGCCCGCGACTTCGACGGAGCGTGTGTCGGGGAAAAGTTTGACTTCTGCATCCACCGAGTCGAGCGCAGGAAACGCTGCGTTTTCCCAGGTATTTGAGTTGCGCTTCCAAT
The DNA here is from genome assembly GCA_003671065.1 of Planctomycetota bacterium. GTDB lineage: Bacteria > Planctomycetota > Phycisphaerae > Phycisphaerales > SM1A02 > QWPT01. The sequence goes on from QWPU01000066.1 coordinate 2,792, forward strand.
ACGCCTTCTGCGCCTCGCGTTGCGGCGCGCCTTCGTAGCCACTGCGCACGGAAAGTCCCGCGTAGAAACCAAGCGTGATGACAGGCACTGCTGCGAGCAGCGGCATTGCGAGACCGCGGAAGAATCGCGCGGGGGTCATACGATCAGCCACTGCACGCAAGTCAGGCACGCGTCGCGGCCAGAGCGAGAGCGTCGCGACAATGAAGAACGCTGCGAGCGCGAGCACGGTCAAGCGATTGATCACGATCGCGTCCCACATAAACGCAAGACGATCGAGTTCGCTCCAACGCAGTCCGCTCCACAAGTGCCACGAGGTGAGCCAATTCATCTGACCGAATTGCGTTGCAAAGCCAGTGCCGATGAGCGCTGCGAGCGCGACGCCGTAGACGACGAAACGGTTGCGCAAGAGCGCGTAGAGAAACGCAACGAACGAACACCAGACGATGAGTGTGGGCGCGAGCAGGATTCCGAGAATGAGCACGAGCACCGACGGTTGCAGCGTGAAGGGAAGTCCTGTGCGGACTGCTTGCGTGATGAGCACGATCACAATCGCGAGTGCCGCCGCGCCAATGATCACGATCGCAAGAACGGCGTTGGCGAGAATCTTGCCCGCAAGCACCGCGGCTGTGGGCACGGGCGCGGCGCGGAAGATCGCGCTCAAACCGCAGCGTTCTTCGCGCACGAGGCTTTCCACCGTGTAAAACAGCGTGAGAAAGCACAACAGCAGCGTGAGTGTGTTGAACGCGCCCGTCGCACCTGTGCCTGTTGAGATGAGCAGTTCGGTGTCGAGCGGTCCGATGCGAAAGTTTGTCGTGCCCCATGTTTGCAGCAGAATCAGCGGACCGAAGAGCCACACGCCAGGAGAGCGCAGCAAGGTGCGCGTTTCGCTGCGAAGGACATGGAATGTCGAGGTGATGAATCGCGGCGTCGTGTAGATCGCCGCAGGATTTCCGCCGCGCGCCGCAATCGCACCGTGTTGCGCGAGGCCCACCGCCGCATCTTCACGCGCGGCTTCCGCGAGCAAACGCGCGACATCGCCGACTCGCAGATCGCGATGCTCCGTTCGTTCGAGCCTTCGTCCACTTGCCCACACACTGAGCACGCCAAGCACAATAAATCCAACGCGACTGATCACAAACGCGCTGTCGGGCGCGACACTCGTCGAGTTGTAAAACGCGACACCACGATCTTCGGTCAGATAGGTGCGCGAGAACCATCGCATTCCCGTTGGATCAAGACTCATGAGCAATCGATCAATCCAATGCGGCAGCCATTCAGGCGCGAAACCCCAGACGAAGAAGATGCCCGTCACCAGCAGAAACACGGGCAGCGCAAAGACGAGCACGGGTTGACGCGTGCGTACACCGAGCCACATCGAAACTCCGCCAACAAACGTGCCCAGCGGCAGCGCGAACAGCGCAAGCGGCGCGAGATACGCGCTCAAACTGAACGCGGCGCGCGTGCGTTCGGTCTCATCGATCGGCCAGAATTGATAGAGCCCAATTTGCACGAGCAACCACAGCGCGAGAATCACACACAACACTTGCGCTGACGCGAGAAAACGACTGAACGCGTACTCGCTGTACGAAATCGGCGTGGAACCTAGGATGCGATTGATGCGGCGATCGAAGTCGGTGAGCACAGGCATACCGCAGGAAACCGCTACAAAGAACGGCAAAACCAGCGCGAACAACGCGGCATCTGCAAACGCAATGTTGAACGGCGCATTGATCGCGAGCTTCGGTGCGCCCGTGTCAGCAGAACCACTTTGCACTTGAACGCCGCCGGCAACGAAACCAAACGCCATGAGCGCGAAGACCGCGAACATGATGATGTTCATCGGCTTCTTCCAACACGACGCGAGTTCAAGACGCGGGTACGCGAGGAAACGCGGTAACAAACTCGCGCTCAAACAACACCTCCTGCAAGCACCGACAGCGTCGGCGCCAGCGCATGCGAAAGTGCTGGCGGCAATTCGTGACGCGCGCAGCGCATGAGCACGAGATACGCATCTTCAAGTGTGCTTGTGCTGCGGGTGAAACTCGCAGGCGCGGATGCACTCGCAGCAACGAACACGCGTACGCGATTCGTGCGTCCTTCGACAAGCACCGCACTGATGACGCGATGACTCTCGGCAAACGCAGGTAGTTGCGCATCAGCGACGAAGCCTTCGTAGATCAAGCCATCGACCGAATCACGCGCGGCAGTTGGCGTAGTGTCCGCAACAACTTCACCCGCGCGAATCACCGCAAGGCGCGGACACAGCGTGGACACATCATCGACAATGTGCGTTGAGAGCAACACGATGCGACCAGCGCTCATCTCAGCAAGCAATCGATAGAACCGCTGTCGCTCTTCAGGGTCGAGACCCGCCGTCGGTTCATCAACGATGAGCACGCGTGGATTTCCTGCAATCGCTTGCGCAAGACCAAGACGCTGACGCATGCCTCCTGAGTAACCACCAACTTTGCGTTTGGCAGCACTCGTGAGATTCACGCGCTCAAGCAACTCGTCCGCAAGCACGCGACGACCCTTCGGTCCACTCACACCTTTCATGCGCAGCAAAAACTCCAACATCGCGCGACCTGAAAGATCGGGATAAAAGCCGAAATCCTGCGGCAAGTAGCCGAGGCGTTCACGCATATGTCGCGGATCCGCAACGACATCGACGCCATCAAGCAGCACGCTGCCCGCGGTTGGTTCAACAAGTCCAGCGACGATGTTCATGAAGGTGGACTTGCCCGCGCCGTTGGGACCAAGCAATCCATACATGCCTTCGCCGATATCAAGGTCGACGCCGCGCAGCGCGCACACAGGACCAGGGTGAATCTTGACGAGGCCGCGAATGGTGAGTGGAGCGTGTGGCATGGGCGTTGAGTGGTGGCGTAAGAAGCGTGCTTGTCGTGGAAACCCTTGTCTTGAAAAGCCTACCACTTCCCCCTGACGGCATGGCTCGCACGACCGCCACACACCGCTGCGGTATCTACCCATTGTTGCCCGCAACTCTTGCGCGAGGATGTTTCGCATTCGACTATTGAGCGGTACGGGTTTCATCACCGATCCTGACTCTGGCTCGTCACTAGGGAATCAAAGGGAGACCATCATGGTTGTTCGCATCGCAGTTACTGCGGTATTCATCTCTACGGCGCTCGTGAGCTCGGCGTTGTCAAGCACTCAACCAAGTAGCGGGTCATGTTCTAGTCGCCCGAGCATCTACACGACCACACCTGGCTATACGAATCCTCGTGATGCCGTGGTGGCCGATGTGCTGCTAGACCGCATCGTGTTTAGCGATGGCGTGCAAGTGCAGTCGAATGAATTTGTCTATCCAGGGCAAGTGCTCAACCTCACCTACAACGGACCGCTCGCGCGATTCCGCATGCAAAATGGGCCTCTCGCGTCGGTTGGTACGCCTGACCTGCGCTACATCGAAGCAGAAGATGGCAACTCCGCCAGCATCTCCGCGCAAGATCGCGTGATGTTTGCTGATCGCATGGAACTTGCATGGGCGAATCCGAACTTGAACAACCGCGTGCAACTGCAAACGCAGGCTGGCTACGGCTTCATCGTCGGATTGCAAACGCAAATTTGGGACAGCAACTTTGCGGATGACGCGCGGCCTGAACTCTTCATCTTCGAGGATCAAGGCAATAGTGTGTTGACCATTCAAGCGCTTGACGACGAATTCAACAATGTCGGCACGCCCGTCGAAGTGCGCGCGGTTGATATCGCATCGATCAATCCGACGAAGGTGTGGGTTGGCCGCTGGAATCAGGACGGTTCGCCGCAATCGGGAACCTACGAACTCAAGATGGCCTCACTGGATTTGAGTCGCCTCGGCGTGACGCATCTCAAGTGGTTCCGCATTACGACGCAAGTGCAAGGCGGCGGTGAAGCGAGTGCCGATCTCAAGATCGTTGCCGTCGACACATCGCCCGCTCCTGCTGCTCAGACCATGACATTTGATTGATGCGTTGTACCAGCAGCGCAATCAGTCCTCAGCGGGCGCTACCTTCTACGAGGTGCGCCCGCTTCCTTTCACGGCTCTTGATACGAACTACCTCGGCATCCGTGCGACTGCGAACGCGTTTCTCATCGACGCGCCCGATGGAGCGGTGTTATGCGAGTGCGGTTGCGCGGTGAGTTTTGATTCGCTGTGCACGCAGCTTGCACAGCGCGGATTGAAGCCGCGTGATCTGCGCGCGTTGTTTGTCACGCACATTCATCTCGATCATGCGGGAAGCGCAGGGCATTTCGCGCGTGAAGGCGTGCAGGTGTTTGTGCATCCGCGAGGCGCGAGACATTTGATGGAGCCCTCACGGTTGATCGCTGGATCACGCGCCGTGCATGGTGCGTTGTATGACCAGTTCTATGGCGATCCGATTGCAATTGACGCGAAGCTGCTGCACGCGGTTGAACACGATGCACTGATCGAAGTCGCGGGGCTTCGCGTGCGTGCGATCGAAACGCAAGGTCACGCGAGACATCATCACGCGTGGACGATGAGGCACGCGGAGCATGAAGGCGACGACGCTGAACTCTTGTTTGTCGGAGATGTCCTCGGCATGATCTCGCCAGGGAGTTCATACATTTCGATTCCCGTCCCGCCGTCCGACATCGACATTCCCGCGTGGCGCGAGTCAATCGCGAGGCTGCGTGCGCTGCCGCGAAACACGCGCGCGATCCTCACCCACGGCGGCGAACGCGAACTCGGTCCGCATCTCGATCGCTTCACCGCGCGCATGAACGAGGAATTGCCGTTGCTCGCAACGCTCGTCGAAGTCGCGCGCACCGACGCGCGTGAAGCCGACGCGCGGTACCAAGCATTCCTCGAAGCAAGAGCTCGTGCAGAAGGCGTGAGTGAAGCGCTCATCGCATCACTTCTCGGTCGCACCTTTCGATCTATGAATCTCGATGGAATCAAGCACTCGATCAATGCTGGATTGTTCGAGTCGAGTGTGGAATGAGTTGAGCGACATCAACTACGAGTGCACGCTCTCTAGGAAGTTTCCGAGATGCCGCGCGATAAACCAATCGAGCGCAGTTCGTGTCGTGTGCGCATCAACGCCCCACATCGTCACGCTTGGCTCAACGAAGGCGAGATCCGCGAGCACTTGCAATTGCCCATCGACGACATACGCGCGTGGCAGACGATTCCCGTAATACGCGCTCGCCGCGTTCGTCTCAGGCGGACCAATTGCAATCGTCGGCTGCAACAACAAATCCTGATCGTTCAAGTACCACACATCCGTCATCACCATCGCGGTCAGTCGCGCCTCTGCATCTGCAATATTCGCGCGCTGCCACTGACGAATGGCGGCAACCAGACGATTCGCCAGCGGGCGATCGGCAATCTCACCGCGCAGATGCGCGCCCACCACAATCGGAAGCAAGCGCGTCGGAACGATCTCCATGTCGGGCGGCATCATGGCCCACGCCGCATCAATCGCGCTATCGCTGAGACCCTGCGTGTGCGGAAGTGACGGCTCGTTGGGTTGCATGGAGATGAGGTATCGACGGATTGCCATCGAATCCCACAACTCTGCACGCGCTCGCGCCTTTCGCGTTCACTGGCGAATCGCAAGATCCGTGCGCGGCTCTGGATAGGTCCAACTTGAGAGCAGGAGACGCAACGGTTGCGCGGATGTCGGCATCTCGGATTCAGTTACGGGATCACTCTCAAAGCCCACCGCTTCCTTCGCGCCCACTGCAGCTTTGCTCACAAGTTCAGCAGCCTTCGCACGCAGCTTTACGCGTTTTCTCGCGTTCGATTTCGCCTCTCCTGCTCTTCCTGTCAGCATCGACAAGTAAAACGATCCGACTCGCTCCTTGTTGATGCAACGAACTTCGATGCCTGCGTTGCTCGAGGTGATGAGCAAGATCGAGTCATCGACGGTCCACAGATGACCCTTGCGATCGCGCAGCCATCCTGCGCCAATCACAGTTTCCGCCGCGAAGAAGTTTGGGAGGTGCAACTTCCGTCGCAGCCATGGATCTTTGACGATCATCCAGATGCCAAAGACAAAGGACACGAGGCCGAGCAACGAAGTCCATGCGAGCGGCGCCCCTGTGCGAAACGCTTCGAGCAGTGGAAACCAGAACCGCCCCGAATGAAACAAAAAGTAGGCTCCTGCGAACGAAGAGCCCGCAACGAACCGCGACGACTCAAGAACCTCGGGCTCGGGCAGGCGTCCGCGCGGCGCAAGTGTTCCGATCATGATCGGCAGATCGATGACCTCAATCAGCCAGCGATCGAAGACGACCGACGGACGATCCTTCAGCGCGAGCAACGCCGCGAAGGTGTCGGGATTGTCAAACTCGCTCCGCAAAAACGATGATGAAGGAAGCAATCGTCCAATCGGATCCTCCATCGCTTTCGCGCGTCGCTGCTCGCTTCCATCGCGAGCAACCTTGACGGCTCCGAACAAACCGATCACAAAAAATGCCAGCACCCACGCGATGAGTGCGAACACCAACAGGCCGATCCACCAGCGCCCCGTTGCCGTTGCCAACCACACACTCACGGTGACTGCGGCCGCGAACATCAGGACCAGTAACACCCCACGAATGATCAACTGCCGATTTCGTCGTATCGGCGGAACGATCGCAGGAGGTAATGACGCCACCGCGATTCGCCGACCTTCGAAGAGATCGCGCCACTCTTGTGGAATCGAGTTGTTGAGTGTTGTCATGCGCTGACTTGCAACTCGAACTCAGTGAAACAACGGGAACTTCAAGCAGAACGCGCGGACTTCCGCACGCACGGCAGTCACCGTCGCGGCATCACCACTCGAACCAAGCACGCGATCGATCCAGTTCGCAACAAGTTCCATGTCCGCTTCCTTGAGGCCGCGCGTGGTGAGCGCTGGCGTGCCGAGGCGTAGCCCGCTCGTCGCAACGGGCGGACGCGGATCATTCGGGATGCCGTTCTTATTCACGATGATTCCCGCGGTTTCAAGCCACTTTTCCGCATTCGCGCCTGTGAGGTTCGCGTCGCGCGCGCGCAAGTCCACCAGCATGAGATGATTGTCCGTGCCACCTGAGCACAAGCGATATCCACGCTTCACCAACCCCGCGGCAAGCGCGCTCGCGTTCTTCACGACTTGTTGGCAGTAGACAGTGAACTCAGGCTTGAGCGCTTCACCAAACGCAATCGCCTTCGCGCCGATGATGTGCATGAGCGGTCCACCTTGCGTGCCTGGAAACACTTTGCGATCGATCTTCTTCGCAATCTCTTCATCGTTGGTGAGAATAAGTCCACCGCGCGGACCACGCAGCGTCTTGTGCGTGGTCGTCGTCACTACATGCGCGTGCGGAAACGGCGATGGGTGCACGCCTGCTGCTACGAGCCCCGCAATGTGGGCGATGTCCGCCATCAAGAACGCACCAACTTCATCGGCAATGGCGCGGAAACGCGCGAAGTCAATGACGCGCGAATACGCCGAGTAGCCGCAGATGATCATCTTCGGTTTGCACGCGCGCGCGACGGTGGCAATCGCGTCGTAGTCGAGCAACTCTGTCGTTGCATCAAGGTCGTACTCCGCAATCTTGTAGAAGGTGCCTGAGAAATTGACTTTGAGACCGTGCGAGAGATGCCCGCCCGACTTGATTGGCAACGACAAGATCGTGTCGCCTGGTTCGCACATCGCCATGAAAGTTGCAGTGTTGGCATTCGCGCCGGAGTGCGGTTGCACATTTGCAAAGCGGCAACCGAAGAGTTGCTTGGCGCGTTCGCGTGCGAGGTCTTCGATGCCGTCGTGAAACTCGCAACCACCGTAGTAGCGCTTGCCTGGATAGCCCTCGGCATACTTGTTCGTCAGCCACGAACCCGCCGCGTGCATCACTTGCATCGACACATGGTTTTCGCTGGCAATCAGCTCAAGCGTGGTCGCTTGGCGCTCGGCTTCAGCGGCCATCAAACGCGCCGCAGCAGGGTCATAGCCTTCAAGCAGTTGCAGCAGTTGCACGCTCATCGCGTCAAGCGCGACATCCTTTGGAAAGTTCATGGAGGTTCCTGTGATCATCGAAGAAGGCGCCGAAGAAGAAGACGAGCTCGCAATCGCATTGGTCATCAACGGATAGTAATGCAACGAAGCCTTCGCTACGCTGCCTGCATGCGCCGACGCAACCTGCCGATCGTCGAGACTCCCGCGGGCCGCATGGTGATTGGGCGCCGCAACGGCCAACTCGCCACCGATTGGGAAGTCGGCGCTGCACTCTTTGATAGTCCGCATGCTGACAGCGAGATTCTCGATTGTGCGGCGCGACTCAAGCGTTATTTCGCGGGCAACCGCAGCGCTATCGACGCGATCCCAACTGGCCGCGGCACGCCGTTTCAAGTCGCCGTCTGGACCGCGTGTCGAGCAATTCCGTGGGGTGAAACTCGCACGTATGGCTGGATTGCGAAGCGTTTGCGCAAGACGCCCGTTGCCTGCCGCGCGGTTGGTCAAGCGCTGCGACGCAACCCGTTGAGCGTGATTGTTCCGTGTCACCGCGTCGTCGGCGCGAATGGGCCTGGCGGATACGCCGGCAAGACTGATGGTCCGCTCCTTCGCGTGAAGCGCTCGCTGCTCGAACTTGAAAGCGCGCCGACGAATCTCATCCGTTCTCGCTGAATGCACACAGCGTTGAAGCGTTAGAGTGCGGCTCCCGCACGAACGCGGGCTATCTTGTCCTATAGGAGTCACGCATGAAATTGACCATGGTTGGAACGGGCTATGTCGGGCTTGTCACAGGCGCTTGCTTCGCCGAAACAGGAAACAATGTGCAATGCCTCGATGTCGATCCCGCGAAGATCGCGATGCTGCGCCGCGGCGAAAGTCCTATTTATGAGCCTGGTTTGAGCGACATGATCCAACGCAATGCTGCGTCTGGTCGCCTTGCGTTTACCACGGACAAGCTCACGGCCTATCGCCACGCCGAGATCATCTTCATTTGCGTGGGCACGCCGAGTGGTGAAGATGGCAGCGCGGATTTGCAATATGTCTTGCAAGTGGC
>QWPU01000067.1 GCA_003671065.1 Planctomycetota bacterium
ACCCACTGGAAGAATCTTGGCCGCGTAGAGCACGAACCACACCGTGCCGAGAATCCCCGCGAAGAGCACTGCCGGATTCTGCGGAAACGACGCAACCCACATGACCGAGCCAACGCCGATGAGCAGCACCACGCAGATTCGTTTCAGCAACAACTTCGGCGAATGACTGATGCCAGGCTGCAGTTCGGTGAAGACAGTGATCGGGCACAGCACGAACGCAGCGTGACCGACAAGCGCGGTGAGCACGAGCGCGATGGCAATCGCCACTGTGACGCGCAACGACGAACGAACGCGACCTTGCGTTGGCCGCAGCTCCGCGAACAACACGGTCCACCACCCGTTGCGATGCAGGATGCGCTCCGCAGCGGTGAAGTCGTTCGATGATGACGCGCTGAGTTCCTGCGAAGGCACGGCGCCCATGATGCCACACATGAGCGAACCATGGGCGACGCGGAACTGCCACGCCTCCACGGCCGCTGTCCGTCGCAGCGCTTTCGTTCTTGCTCCATCGACTTCCGCAGTAGACTGAAATAATGCACGATCCCAACGCTACTCCAATTCAACTCGTTCCTGGAAACTCATTGATTACAAAGACTCCAGAGGAAGGTCGAATGCTCGCGATCAAGATGGCAAGGCTGATCATCAAGGTCACGCAGCCCGACGCCGCGGTGCGTGAGAGCCTGCGTTCGGTCTATGCGGAAGATGCTGGAATGCTGATCGCGATCGGACAGACCGTCGCGACTGAGTTTGCGACTATCGCCGCTGCCAACAACTATTGGAAGTGAGCGGCGGTGAAGCAGGCCGATCGCTGTTGCACATGAACAACTCAGTGGCAATGTGCAAGTGTGCTTCACCAACCGCGTCAAGTGTGCTTCACCAACCGCGTCCGCGCTTACGCCACATCGAAACGATCAAGGTTCATCACCTTGTTCCATGCGTTGACGAAGTCGTGCACGAATTTCTCTTTCGCGTCGTTGCTGGCGTAGACCTCTGCGATCGCGCGCAGTTGCGAGTCGCTGCCGAAGACGAGATCGACTCGGCTTGCGGTCCACTTCAACTTGCCGCTGGTGCGGTCGCGACCTTCGAAGGCTTCTTGCGCCGAAGTCACTGGTGTCCACACCGTCGCCATGTCGAGCAGATGCACGAAGAAGTCGTTGGTGAGCGTGCCTGATCGATAGGTAGACAGGCCGAGTGGCGTGTGATCCGCGTTGACGCCGAGCACGCGCAGGCCTCCGACGAGCACGGTCATCTCGGGCGCGGTGAGTGTGAGTAAGCACGCGCGATCAATGAGTAATTGCTCGGCGCGACGCGTGTGACCTTCAGCGACAGCAGCACCAAGGTAATTGCGGAAACCATCCACAAGTGGCTCGAGCACTGCAAATGACGCGGCATCAGTCTGTTCAGCAGACGCATCAGTGCGGCCTGGCGTGAACGGAACGATCACCGCAATACCGCCGGCCTTTGCGCTTTGCTCCACCGCTGCGCAGCCTGCGAGCACGATCATGTCAGCGAGCGAAATTTGTTTCTTTCCGTCGCTTTGTTCGCGATTGAACTCCGCGCGAATTGCCTCAAGCGATTGCAGCACCCTTGCGAGTTGCGCAGGCTTGTTCGCTGTCCAGTCCTTCTGCGGAGAAAGACGAATGCGCGCGCCGTTGGCTCCGCCGCGTTTGTCGGTTCCGCGAAATGTCGACGCGGAGGCCCACGCAGTGTTGACCAACTGCGGCAGCGAAATTCCGCAGCCGAGCACCTTCAATTTGAGTGAAGCGATGTCCGCATCATTCACCAACTCATGGGTGACTGCGGGCACGGGGTCTTGCCAGATCAACACTTCCTTCGGCACCAATGGTCCGAGGTAGCGAGCGATCGGCCCCATGTCGCGATGCGTCAACTTAAACCACGCGCGCGCGAACGCATCCGCAAACGCTGGGGGATTCGAATCAAAACGCCGAGAAATCGCCTCGTAGATTGGATCCATACGCAGCGCGAGATCAGTGGTGAGCATCACAGGCGAGTGGCGCTTCGTCGGATCATGCGCATCCGCGACAGCGTTCTTCGCGGACTCATCAGTAGGAATCCACTGCCAAGCGCCCGCAGGACTCTTTGTGAGTTTCCAGTCGTAGCTGAACAGCGTGTCGAAGTAGCTGTTGTCCCAAGTCGTTGGCGTTGGCGTCCACGCGCCTTCGAGTCCGCTGGTGATTGTGTTGGCGCCGTTGCCACTGCCAAACGAATTCTTCCAACCGAGACCCATCTCATGCATCGGCGCACCTTCAGGCTCAGGTCCGACGAATGTGCTCGGAGATGCTGCGCCGTGCGTCTTGCCAAAGGTATGACCGCCCGCAATGAGCGCGACAGTTTCTTCGTCATTCATTGCCATGCGTGCGAATGTTTCACGAATGTCGCGCGCCGACGCTAGCGGATCAGGATTGCCGTTCGGTCCTTCAGGGTTCACATAGATAAGACCCATTTGCACGGCAGCTAGCGGATTCTCGAGGTTTCGCGCGCCTTGGTAACGCTCGTCACCAAGCCATGTTCGCTCCGCACCCCAATATGTCGTGTCAGGCTCCCACACATCCGCGCGACCGCCACCGAAACCAAATGTCTTGAACCCCATCGACTCAAGCGCAACATTTCCAGTGAGCAGCACGAGATCCGCCCACGAAATGCGCTGGCCATACTTCTGCTTGATCGGCCAGAGCAAGCGGCGCGCTTTGTCGAGGTTCGCGTTGTCAGGCCAACTGTTGAGCGGCGCGAATCGCTGCATGCCCGCCCCGCCACCGCCGCGGCCATCAGTCACGCGATAGGTGCCCGCGCTGTGCCACGCCATGCGAATAAAGAACGGACCGTAGTGGCCCCAATCGGCAGGCCACCACTGCTGCGACGAAGTCATCAGCGTACGAAGGTCTGCGCGCACAGCGTCAAGATCGAGTGATTTGAATTCCTTCGCGTAATTGAAGCCGACATTCATCGGGTCCGATTTCGGCGAGTGTTGCAGCAGCATCTGCAAGTCGAGTTGGTTCGGCCACCAATCACGATTGCTCATGCCTTGGGAAGTGTTCTTGGTGAATCCGTTTGCGAATGGACACTTGCTTGCGCTACTCATGATGACCTCAGGCTGCGTGCGTGAAATGGTGTTGGATGTGAGGGTGAGAAGGTATCAGGGACGACGGGAAGCGATGGATCATCCCCACGCCTGCTTCATCGAGCGTGCCGATGAGTTCAGCGCGTGCCACTTTTTCGCTCAGTCGATGATTCGGATGGAAACTGCCGTTGGGAAACCGTGGTGCATGGTGTCGAAGTACTGGCTGGAGTTGCGATAAGTGCCTCGTGTGACTTGATCGAGCAGTACTCCATGAACGATAGGAATCGTCAGACGGCCCACACTGCACGCGAGGGAATGTATGCACGAAATGATCGCGACCGCGTTCGGCGACTCAGAACCTTCTGCGTCAGCGCGAGCATGATGGTGCTTCAACTCTCGCCAACCAACACGGACTGAAGTCCATGGACACGCGTGCTCACTGACTGGCCGAGGGCAACTTCACGAGGTACTTCTGTGGCTCGTCGTTGAACATCTTGATGCATGGCTTGCAGCAGAAGGCGACCTCTTGACCTTCGTAGTTCATGTAGATCGCATCGCCCATTGATCCGAGTGCGTTGTCGGTGACGATGCAGATGTCGAGCGGATATTTCTTGACGCTCGCGGTGTTCGCGGTTGGCGTTGGCTTCACTGTTTCGCAGGCGAAGAGCCCGCTGCCGAGCGAGAGGATGATGAGTGCGCGTGTGAGTGTGTGTTGCATAGTTCGAGAATCCTAATAGCGAAAAGTCATGCCTGCACCGAAGCCGTGCTCGTTGCTGTACATGGCGGTGAGTGACCACGCCTTGTCCAATCGGTAGTCGAGCCCGACTTGCCAATCCCAGAGTGAATAGGTGTCGTAGAAGAAGCTGGTGAGTAGCGTCACGCGATCGGTGATCGCGAAGTTTTTCCCTAGGCCAATCGTGCCGTTGCCTTCGCTACCGATCTCGAGTGACAGATCCACCATGAGTGGAAGGCGATACTCAATGCCCGCAAAGCCCGACGCGAACTCTTCGAGTTGATTGGTCATGCGTAGACCAGCAGTGGTCGAGAGATTCGGACTGATGTAGTGACTCCAGAATGCATCGACTTGGTAGTCGTTGTTCATGTCGGAGTGCATGTCGGAGTTCATGCCCGAGTTGTTACTCGATCCAATGTCATATCCCGTCGACCACGCGACGCCGAAGTCTTCGCGACCAACCATCACAACGGCCTCTCCTTGCGTCATGTTGCTCAGAAACATCGCATCCACCATCAGCACGGGCGTGTTCTCAAGGTTAGGCTCAAGCGCGGGCACATGTCCACTCGGCGCGTAGGTCACCACGCGCGACATTCCCATATCCATGTGATAGAGAATGTGGCAATGGAAGAACCAATCACCTGATTCATTTGCTTCGAACTCAATCACGCGGCGACCCATCGGCGGCACATCGATCGTGTGCTTCAGCGGCGACTGATCTCCCTGCTCACCAACGACGCGAAAGAAGTGACCGTGCAGATGCATCGGGTGATGCATCATCGTGTCGTTGACCAGCGTCATGCGCAGCACTTCTCCCTTCTGCACAGGAATCGTGCTCTCTTGCGTGACGGTGAGGTTGTTGATCGACCACAGATAGCGCTCCATGTCACCAGTGAGACGAAGGGTGACCTCGCGTCGAGGTGCAACATCCGCAAACGCGGTTGAGTGCGGCGACTGCAGATATCGATACGGTGGCGCTGGACGCGGCGTCTCATGATCCATCGTCATCGCGCCATGCGATTCCATTCCACTTTGAAGCATTCCATCCATTCCGTACAAACTCGCCTTGGGGACTTCGGGCGCGAGGTGTTCGTCACCAGCACCAATGAATGCCGATGCGTGGCCTGATCCATCCTGCGAAGTCGCACGAAACTCCCACGAACCGTCGGCGGGAATGGTCACGATCGCGTCATACGTTTCCGCAATCCCGATCAAGACACGCGATTGGGAGAGTGGCGTAACCGGCATGCCGTCGGCGCTGACAATCTCCAAGTTTCCCGTCGCACTTTGCACAAAGAAGTAGGTCGCGCTTGATCCGTTGATGATGCGCAATCGCACGCGTTCCCCTGCCACGCCTGCAATCGCAATGCGCGACTGCCCATTGATGAGAAACGCGTCGTAGGCAATATCAGAAATATCCATCGGCGCCATGCGCAACCATTGGCTGGAGAGATACTCGCCAAACGCACCCGCCTCAATCGCGCCCACAATCGACGGATAGTTTTTCTTTCTGATCGCATACCACTCATTGCCCGTCATGAGCGCACGCATGACTTCCTTGGGATTCTCATCCGTCCAATCAGAGAGCAGCAACACCTCGTCGCGTATCGGCGTCACGCCCGCCTCCGCAGGCTCATCAATGACGATCGCTCCATAGATGCCCGACTGCTCTTGCAAGCCGCTGTGCGAGTGATACCAATAGGTTCCAGTTTGCTTGATCGGAAAGCGATATGTGAAAGTCGTCCCGCTCTCAATCGGCGGCGTCGTCAAAAGCGGCACGCCGTCTTGATCGTTGGGAACAAGAAGTCCGTGCCAATGCAGCGATGTGCTTTCGCGCAGGGTGTTGTGCACATGAATCACAGCTTCATCACCAAGCGTGAAACGAAGCACAGGCCCTGGCACAGTCCCGTTGATCGTCATTGCGTCACGCGCTCTGCCGTTGATGATGAACTCGCTCTCCGCGATCGTCAGGTGATACTCGCGCACATCAGCGCGACTCACCGAGATCAATGGATTGAGCGCAAACAGAAGCACAACGAAGAGTTTGAATCGCATCAGGGTGACTAGTGGGTGCAAGGTTTAGCGTGAACGGATGGTGGGGTGCGATTTTTAGAAAACAAGCATAGGCCGAGTACAAGGAAAGTTTTTGATCAAGTTCATGATCAAGTTCATGATCAAGTTCATGATCAAGTCCCGTGATGGACTCACCATCATCAACCGCGCATCACTCCTTCACTCGCCGCGGCACACGCTCAATCTCGAAACCATCTGGTGGTGGGCACGCTGGATTGATCCATTGAATCACCGCGGCCCAACCAGCGGATTCCGCATCGTTCGGCAGATAGCCTTCGATGGCAGTCACTGCGTCCCAACCATCGTGCAGATGCGCGGTGAGCACGGGGTCCGTGAGCTCCGCGCGTTTCACTTTCGCGATGTATTCCTCGGGCGTGAACTGAGCGACGACCGCGTGGTATCCAGGCAGGCGACTTCCGCCTGTTGCGCGCCACAAGCCTTTTTCACGCACCAGCCCACGCATCACGACGGTGAGCGCGCGACCGATGCCGTGATGTTGATGCGCAGGATGCACCATGAGATCGGCGCCGTAGAGCGTGTGACCTAGTGGATCGTGATCGCTAAAAGTCCCGCGCGCGGTCAGGACTTCCCATGAATCATCAAGGTGAAAGTCGAGCATGCGCAGCATCAGCGTGAAGTGCGTGCCCGCCACTGCGCCGCTTGCGTCATGTATCACGATGAACTGGCCTTCAGGAAACACCGCGTGATGCGCGGCGAGTTCATCGTGCGAGTACGGCGTTTCACTGGGATAGACCGCAGCGCAAATCGCGGAGATCTCCGCGTAATCGCGCTTGCTCATGAGGCGTAGCGAGTAACCGTCAGGAAGATGGATCGAAGCGTCTTGCATCGGAGGAGTCGCGTGAGATGCGCCGATCTCACCACAAACGCAGGGTAGCCGTTCATCGATCTTCGATGAGCCCTTCGGTGGTGTCCACTCACAAGCGTGAGTGAAACGCGCGGAGTTCACGGCGATCATGCGAAGCGCGCCGCTCCGTTCACAACTTCTCTTGAAGAGTCGGGCATGAGGAGTCGGGCATGACGGCCTGCGCCACTACAAGTGATATCTGAAGAGCCCCTTGCTTGAATAGGAAATTAAAAGTGGCAGACGGCATATTCGGTGAGTACAGCCCATGGAAGCGCTCACAGTCACTTCAGCGGACTTGGCGATCCCGCTTGATCGCTGGGGCGATTGTGCCGTAAGGCCCCGCCGCGATCAAGGGCGTCGCCGGTGCTTTGGCGCTGAACGCCCTTTGGCTGAATTGCCGAGATAATCGCAGGTTGATTCTTGCCAAACTAAAGTTCTATCTTAGAATGGCAAGATGTACCACGGGCGACTTCTTGAGGCGACGCTGCGGAAGGCGATCAAAGCTTTTCCTGTCGTGTTGGTGACAGGTCCACGCAGATGCGGCAAGACGACGGTGCTGCAGCATGTGCTCGGGAAGCGGTATGGATACGTGTCGCTCGATGAGCCCGACGTCAGGGCGCTCGCGGTCACGGATCCGCATGCGTTCTTCTTGCGGCATGCGGCGCCTGTGATCATTGACGAGATTCAGAATGCGCCAGAGTTGCTCTCGTACATCAAGGCGCGTGTTGACAAGGACAAGCGAGCGGGGCAATGGATTCTGACTGGCTCGCAACAGTTTCCGTTGATGCGCAATGTTGGGGAGTCGTTGGCCGGGCGCGTGGCAGTGTTGTCGATGTACGCATTTGGGATCTCAGAACTGCGGCGGCGCTCGCAGCCCGCATTCGGCAGTGCGTCCACATTCTTGCGTCGACTGGCTGACGTTCCCACAATCGCTACTGGTGCGCCAAGTGTCGGTAGTTGGTTGCTGCGAGGTGGGTACCCCGAAGTTGCGCTTCGCAAACGCATGTCTCCGACGCTGTGGTTTTCGAGTTACTTGCAGACATACATCGATCGTGATGTGCGTGGAAATATTCGTACTTCAAACTTGCGCGACTTCGAGAGGCTTCTCCGATTGCTCGCAGCGCGCACTGCGCAAGAGCTCAATTGTGCGGCGCTCTCACGAGACATCGGAATCGCGTTGCCCACCGTGAAGGCGTGGCTCTCCGTCCTCGAGGCGAGTTCACTCATCTACTTCCTGCAGCCGTATCACCAGAACTTTGGGAAGCGGATCATCAAGAACGCGAAGTTCTATTTCATGGACACCGGGCTTGCGTCCTACCTCGTCGGGTTGCAGGACGAGAAGCACTTGCTGCAGGGACCTATGGCAGGCGCGTTGTTTGAGACCGCGTGCGTCACGGAGTTTGTGCGGCGATTCAAGGCAAATGCGGATCCATGCAATCTTTTCTTCTGGAAGAGCGTGGATGGGTATAAGGTGGACTTGCTCGTGGAGACCGCCAGCGGCGTGCATCCAATCGAGTTCAAACTCTCATCCACGCTTACTCCACAGCATGTTGCATCGATGAAGCAATGGATGAAGTTGGCAGGCGCAGTGGCGCAGGATGGATTGCTCGTTTCGACCTCACGCACCATCGGTCCCTTCTCCGATCGCATTGCAAGTCAGCACTACTCCAATCTCTGATGGTTGCGTCGCGGACTGATTTCGAGCGAACAGTTTGAAGGTGTCGCCGAATCATGCGCACTCAATCCGTCAGCAGAATCAATCGGATGCGGATCGTGAAGTGGTGTGCGGAGTGACGGCATCACTTCCTTCATTGATCTGCCACCGTCCTATCTACCACTCGCTATGACAGTCAGTGTTTCATAGTCAAATCCCAACACACCATCTGACACTTGCAAAGACCGCGAGCGGCAAGTAGCCCAGTGAACTGTGCGGACGATGAGTGTTGTACTCATCTTGCTGCGACATAGTCGCCGACTCAATCAGAAGTGCCACGATCCTTCTGCAAGAAGATCATGCTGCTGCGGTAGCGCTCGACTGCGACGAGCCTGTCGCGAATCTCTGCAGCAGCGGCGTCGCGAGCATCGTGAGCGTCACCAGCACTGTGGCCGCAGAAGTTTCTTCGGCGCTGCACCAACCAGCGGCGTAGCAACTAGCGATCACCAAGAATCCAAACTCCCCCGCTTGCGAGAGAATCAGCGCGGTGCGAACAGCAATCACCGAACTCAGTCCGACGAGACGCGCGAGAGCCCACAGGCATCCAATCTTGATCGCGAGGACCGCAGGCAGCAGCACGATGAGATGCCACACGCTGTCCTTGATTGCGCCGAGATTCACAGCGAGTCCGACCGATACGAAGAACAGCGCGAGGAACAAGATCTGATGTGGTCGAACAAGTTGGGTGACCCTTTCAGCGGCAACGGATCGCGAGAGTGAGATCCCCGCGAGAAACGCGCCGAGCGCCATCGGAAGCCCCACTGCGCTCGAGCAGTAGGCGGAACCCAGCACAAGCAGCGCGACGACCGCACCAACCGAACTCGCGTCCTTCTGTCGATCAAGCAGCGCGATCACCCATGGAACAATAAAGCGACCCGCAACTGCGATGAGCGCGATCGCGCCAACCACCGCAGCGACCGCGCTGCCCGAGAGCGCTAACACCGCTGGATGAACGCTGCTGGGATTGAGAATGGGAATCAGTGCGAGCAACGGCACCACGGACACTTCTTGCACCAGCAAGATCGAAAGCGTGGCACTGCCAACCGTCGAGTTTGATTCGCCGCGATCCTTCATGACCTGCATCGCAATCGCGGTTGCGGAAAGCGCGAGTGCAAATCCCGCGACGAGCGCGCCCTGCCATGTCAGCGCGAAGCAACTCAAGAACGCGAAGATCGCACCGCCTGTGACGACAACTTGCAGCACGCCAAGCAACATCAACTTGCGCAGCATCGTTCCAGTTTCGTTGATGCGAAACTCCACTCCAATGATGAAGAGAAAGAGCACGACGCCGATCTCAGTCATTCTGCTGAGCGAGCTCGCGCCATCAACGAGTTGCAATCCGCTGGGCCCGATGATGACGCCCGCCAAGAGAAACCCAAGGATCGCGCCGAGTTTGAACCTATTCGCAAGAATGAGACACGGGAGAATGACTACTAAGAGCAGACACGCTTCGCGCAAGAGTTGTGGGAGTGTCACTCTGTATATCTCATGGCGTGAAGACTACACGCTCGACTGAAGCATCGGCGTGGCAAGATGCCCGTGAGCACATCCGTCATGGTTGAGGTCGGCGATGTCGAGGTGGCCCATGCCCGCGCGACGGAGATCCTTCACCTTGATGCGCTCGAGTGCGGGGTCGCCTGTGTAACTGCCGCAGGTGTCACCGATGTAGAAGAAGTTCACGCTGATGAAGGAGAGGTCGCTGTTGTTGACGATCGTGTCGGCGTTGAAGTTCGAGATCGCGTTGGTTGCGAACGTGGCTCCGCGTGAGGCGACGAACTGACCGAAGTCGAGGATGTCGATACGGTTGTCATCATTGGAGTCGCCTTGCGTGAGCACGACACTCAACGCGTACTCCGTACCGACGACAACACCGCAGCCACCAAAGTGCGCCCCGCTTGGGGATGCCCCGCCGGCAACGCCTGCTGCGCAACGCTCGCTAACACAACGCTTCAAGTGTTCGAATTGCAAGTGTTCGAAGGTGGCGACAGCGCTGAACGCGAACATGTGCTGTTTGTACGGTTGCCACGATCCGTCACAACGAAGGTTGTGCCCTGATTCGACTGCACCTGTAGACGAATCGTGACCGCTCACTCACCGCACTGGCAATGTCAACAGCGGCGCTCCTGCAGGTGGTGCTGCTTGGATGCGGAACAACTGCATCAGCAACGCGAGCGTGTCCTTCGAAGCGATGTCCGTGTCGTCGATGCTGAAGTAGTGGCCACCGTGCTGGACCCAGACCATCGCTTCCTTCGGTGCGTCTTTCGATGCGTGAATCGTGATCGCGCCGTTGGGCTTCGTCGCTTTGGTGCGACCGGCATGCGCAATCGGCGTCTCCGTGTTCTTCGACGCGACGAACATGATGTCGCTCAGTGAGCGCAGTTGGAACGCACCGGCATGAATCGTTTCGGTCCCCGCGATGATCTCGAGCGCGCCGTTGCTACTCACCACGCTGAGCTTTCCATCCTCTTGCGCTTTCTGCAGCATCGCCACTGTTGCGGTGAACTGCGCGAAGCTCGGCGAGCCACTATCGTTGCGCAGCGGATCTGCAGGATCCAACGCGATCTTCTCCACAATCAAGTCACACAGTTTCGTCACGGGCCAGCCCGCGCGCACGAGCAGACACAGCGTGTCAAATGACACTTCGGTCATGAACTGCGTGACATACGCCTTGCCTTCAATCGGCGTGTAGGTAATCGTTGGTTTGGACGCGAACTCGTAGTCGAGTCCAAGTCCGTAACCGTCATCGAATCCAAGACTCGAGTCGCCGCCAATCGCGCTCGAGTACGACGCGAGCAGTGAACCTGCTTGCAGAAACATCGGCGGCTCGCGGTAATGCAATCGCACGAGATTCAGTAGCATTTGCTGTGACTGGTTGTACTGGATGATGTTGTTGAAGTCGGTGAAATCGGCGCGAAGTGCCTGATTTGAAACAGCGCAACCACTCGTGCAGAACACTGCTGTGAGCAATGCCGTTGCCAGGAGTCCGCGAGGCGCGATGCGCGTAGAAATCGTTCTGTTGCTGCTGCGAATGGTCATGTCAGATTCCTCTTGAAAAGTTTCATTTATCACTTCGTCCCCACGCGCCTACTTTGGCGCACGCTCCATGCCTTTGCTCAGCGTGAGTCCTGACGCTTCGGCTACACCCATCAAGTCCGTGAACAGTGCGTGACGCGCGTCGCTCTCTGCTCTATCCGAACCGAGATCAACATACGCGGTCAACTGGATTTCGACGGCAAGCGCAGTCAAAGCAACGATGCCCACTTTGGCGTCCGTCGCCAAGAAGGCTGGATCGGATTCGAGCCGCATGCGAATCGC
>QWPU01000068.1:0-6896 GCA_003671065.1 Planctomycetota bacterium
CGCGCGCTTTCCGACGCTGTGGTTGTGCAGCATTGGTCAGCGCTGACCGCAGAAATGGCGACGGGCGCGCCAACGCATCTGCTTGAAGCGTTCGATCGCAATGTCAACAAATGGACGGCGATCGAGGCGTTATGCGCGCAGTACAATATTGATCCCGCGCAGACGGTTGCCATCGGCGACGGCCTCAATGATCTCGAGATGGTGACGCACGCAGGGCTTGGAATCGCGATGGAAAACGCGGACCCACGCATTGCGGCCGTGGCTCGCGCACATACTGGACATCACGATCGCGACGGGTTCGCAGCAGCGGCCGACATGGTGCTTGCGTCCAACCATTGACGCCTGCGCTCACACACACAAACGTTGACTGCGCGCCGCTAAATCGTATAGATTGCCCAACCTATGCAACCGAAGGACAACGACAAGCGCAGACTCCAGCAAGGCGTGCAAACGCAGGATCTCACCGAGGGACGCCTCAACGACGACTTCGTCTTCTGGCTGAAGAAGAACGGTTCGAACTATCTCTTGGTTGTGCTGCTCGCGGCATGCGCGGCGCTTGGTTACAACTATTGGCAACGCAAGGGCATTGAGAAGAGTTCGGTCGCGTGGACTGAGCTCGGTCAAGCGACGATGCCTGAAGCGCTTGAAGGTGTTGCGAAGGATCACGCTGAAGTTCCGCAAGTGGCAATGATCGCGTGGCTGAGTGCTGCTGATCGAAGGCTTGGTCAACTTCGCACTGGCGAGTTGACTTCAAAGGCCGGCGACACGCCTGCTGTGTTGCTCGATGCTGCGACGCGAAAGATCACCGAAGACGCTGCCTACGACGATTACACCAAGGCTGGCGATATCGCGATCAAACTCGCAAGTGGAAACCGCGCCAACGCGATCACTGTGCTGCTTCCCACGCTCTTTGGTCGCGCGGCGATTGAAGAGAGTCGCGGTGATTTCGAAGCCTCTCAGAAGTTGCTGGATGAAGCTGCGGTGGTTGCGGGTGATCGTTGGCCGACCTTTGCGAATCTCGCGAAGTGGCGCGCGACTGAGACCCTCACGCTCGCAAGTCCGATCATGATTCCGTCAGCAGCGCAATTGCCAATGAAGGCTCCGTCGGCAGTTCCAACTGCACCAAGCGGTGATGATCTCTTCAATCAATTGCTTCTGGAACAAGCCGCGCAAGATGCGGCCGCTGCTGCCGCACCTGTGGGAGTTGATCCGGTGCCTTCCCCCGCGCCTTCCCCCGCGCCTTCCCCCGCGCCTTCCCCCGCGCCTTCCCCCGCGCCTGCACCCGCGCCTGCGCCTGCCCCCGCGCCGTAAGGACGCGACAGTGGAAGACACGCCTGAACTTCGCGCTGCTCGAACCGAGGCACTCCTCGGCGATGGTGGTGCAGTCAATCGCGATGCGCTCTTTGCGATTTACGAAGAGAACGCTGCGAAAGACGACGAAACGCCCGTCACCATCGAGTTCGAGTTGCTCAAGGATCTTGAGAAGCGGCTCGATCGCTACATGGTTGATCGCGTGCCGTTTCTGTCGCGCACGCAAATCCAGCGTTTGATCGAAGAAGAAGCGATCACCGTGAATGGTCGTGTGCCGAAGAGTTCGACGAAACTGCGCAAAGGCGATCGCATCGTCGCGACGCTTCCGCCGCCGCCTTCGGGCGCGATTGCTCCTGAAGACATTCCGCTTGATGTCATCTTTGAAGACAACGCCATCATCGTCGTGAACAAACCTGCGGGTTTGATCGTGCATCCCGCGCGCAGTCACAAATCGGGCACGCTGGTCAACGCGCTTGCGTGGCGATTCAAATACATCTCGGGTGGCGAGTTGTCGAAAGTTGGCGAGGAGTATGCGCGGCCAGGCATCGTGCATCGACTCGACAAGTTCACATCGGGCGCGATTGTGAGCGCGAAGAATGACACCGCGCACTGGCGATTAGGCAAGCAGTTTGAAATGCGTCGCACCGACAAGCGCTACCTCGCGCTGGTGCACGGGCATCCTGAACGCGATGTCGAAAACATTGATTTTCCATTGGGAAAACATCCACTCATCAAAGAGAAGTACGCGGTGCGTTTCGATGACACGGGCAAGGCTTCGGTCACGATTGCGCGCGTGCGAGAGCGCTACATGACCAAGCGCGGCGCGAAGTACGCGCTGGTCGAACTCGAACTCAAGACGGGACGCACGCATCAGATTCGCGTGCACATGTCATATCTCGGCACTTCGATTGTTGGCGACGATATGTATGGCGGCAAACACTCAAGCGAGCGCGATTTTGACGGTGAGAGCGACGCGATCTTCTTCGCAAGGCAAGCGCTGCACGCAACGACGCTCGGGATTCGTCATCCAATGACGGAGGAGCCCATGATGTTTACTGCGCCAATTGCCGCGGATCTTGCGCGCGCGATTAGTTTGTTGCGCGCGGCGACCTGCGCGCTCGGGATTGATCCTGTGGTGATTGCGCCAGGCACAACGATCGATCTTGCTGCTGCGGGTTTGTAGCGCTCACTCGTCGTCGATGTCATCATTAACAAGCGCGTAGAAGCCACCGCGTTCACTGCGAAGTTTTCCTGCGGCCACAAGCGCTTCCCACACTGCAAGCGGAAACTCGCGCGGCGCGATGATCGCATCGATCTCGTGCTTCTTTCCGCCAGTCATTGGACCGATTCCTAATCGCGACTCTGCATCGAGTCGCGAGAACTTCAGACGCTTGCGAAACGCGCGCAACGCGTGCTTCACGACTTCAGGGTCGACCGCTGCGATGACGCGTTCTTTCGGAGCTTCAACGACCACTTCTTCTCCGTGAAGCCAGCGCACCATCAAGTCAAAGCGCACACGATCGCGATTCGCAACCAGCGACATAATGACTTTCGGATCAACCTTCGCTTTGAGCAAGAGCTTGTGCACCGCGCCCCAGAGTGGTCCCGCCGCGGCCGCATCAGCCGAGGCAAGCGCGGCGTTGAGGCGCACGACCTCGTCGAGAGTTGCGGGCGCGAGTGGCGTTGGTCGCTTGCCGAACGGAGCTGATGCATCTGTCATGCCGTCGAGCGTAACGGCTCGACGCGCACGAGTGAGCCTGTAAACTCGAGAGATATGGCGCACATTCGCTTCGTTCCCGCACTGCTGGTGATGTTTGTGATCGCGTTCATGACGCGCGGCGTGCATGCGCAAGAAGCTTCGCGCGCTGCGACGGCGCTTACACCGAGCGCGTACACCGTTGGCACCGCGAAGGCCGATGCGCTGCTCGTCGTGCACTATCGCCGCGCGGATGGAAACTATCGCGACTGGAATCTGTGGTGCTGGCCTGAAGGCGGCGAGGGTCGCGAGCATGCGTTTGATGGACGCGATGCGTTCGGTCGTTACGCGATTGTGCCGCTGCTGCGCGCATCGATGAAAGTACCGCAACGCGCAGGGTTTCTTGTGCGCAAAGGAAATTGGGAAGCGAAGGACTTTGATCAAGATCGATTTGTTGCGCTTGGAGATCAAGCGGTGACAGAGATCTGGCTGCAGCAAGGCGTTGAAGCGTGGAGTCCGACGCCGAGCACGATCGAAACTGGCCTCGTCGTGGCAGGCGCGTTTTTGGATTCGTTCGATCGAATCACGCTCACGGTAAACACGGATCTCACTGCGCGGCAACTCAAGGCGATTCGCGTTGTTGACCGGCGTGACTCCACTCGCGAGTTCAGCGTCAAACGCATCACAGGTTCGTTCACGCATGAGATCACGCTCCGCGATGAAGTCGCCGCGAGTGATGTTGCTCAGCTCCAACTGAAGTTTGATCGGCGTGAATCGGTGTTCGAAGGACTCGCCGCCGTGACGGTGTTTGCGCGCAATGTGCTTGAAAACGAGGCATTTTCAGCACTCGACGAGACATTCGGTGCGCTGTGCACGGAGAAGACCACGCGATGCGCAACTTGGTCGCCTGTGTCGGATGCGGTTGAACTACTGCTCTACGAAGGCGCTGACTTAAGTATTGCGTCTCGAGTTATTCCACTCACGCGTGAAGCGCGCGGCGTGTGGCGCACGACTGTCGCAGGCGATCTCCACGGCGTCCCCTACCGCTATCGCTTTCACAACTACTCGACCACGCATGATGTTGCGGACATGTGGGCGTACGCAGCAACTGCAGATTCAACGCGCACAATCTTCGTCGACCTTGATCGCATCAAGCCCGCGAACTTCGACACGGTCGAGCCACCACGCATCACGCGCGCCACCGACGAAGTGATTTACGAAGTGCATGTGCGCGACTTCTCCATCAATGACAGCACTGCCGACGCGCGCATTCGCGGCACCTATCTCGGCTTGACACATGAAGCAACTGCGCAATCGAATCGAGTTTCGAGTGGGCTCGATCATTTGCAGGAACTCGGCATCACCGCGATTCATCTGCTCCCCGTGCAAGATTTCACTGCAAAAACCGATGAATACAACTGGGGCTACTGGACCACGCTCTTCAATGTGCCTGAATCAAACTACGCGACTGATCCAACAAAGCCCTTCAGCGCGATCACGGATCTGCGCGACGCAATCACGCGCTTGCACGCCGCAAAAATCCGCGTGCTCATGGATGTCGTCTACAACCACACATCAAGCGCGAGCCTGGATTCACCTTTCGCTGCGCCCGCGCCCTACTACTTCTTTCGAACAACAGCAGCAGGCCGACTCACCAACGACTCAGGCACAGGCAACAGTTTCGCTGATGAACGACCAATGGCGCGCAAGTACATCATCGACAGCCTCGCGTTCTGGCTCACGAGTTACAAAGTCGATGGCTTTCGATTTGATCTACTCGGCACGCATCATCCCGACACCGTCGCCGCGATCTGCGCGCGTGTGAAATCGATTCGACCTGATGCCACGCTCTACGGTGAGCCATGGACTGGCGGCGGTCCAACGCACTTCGGCAAAGGCGCGCAGAAGGGAATGCCAATCGCAGTGTTCAACGATCACCTGCGCAACGCGATCCGCGGTGACCTCGATGGAAACGCGATTGGCTTCGCAACGGGCGCTGGTGGGGACGACGCCGCGATCCGTCGCGGTGTCGCAGGTTCGATCGATGACTTCACGCGCGAGCCAACTGAATCAATCAATTACGCCGACGCCCACGACAATCTCGCCCTCTGGGACAAGCTCGAGAAGACACAACCAACCGCCACCGACGCCACAAAGCGCATGATGCAAAAACTCGCGCTCGGCATCGTGCTCACGAGCCAAGGCATCCCATTCCTGCACGGAGGAAGCGAATTCGCGCGCACGAAGCTCGGTCAACACAACACCTACAACGCTGGCGACGCCGTCAATCAATTCGATTGGACGCGCAAGCAGCACTACGCAGATGTGTTCGCCTTCACCGCTGGCCTTGTGAAATTGCGGCGCGAACATTCAGCATTTCGCATGAGCGACGACGCCGAGGTACGCAAAGCACTCGCGTTCATGCAGACAGGTCGCACGGTCGCCTTCACGCTCGACGGCAGCGTCAGCAACGACGCATGGTCACGAATCTTCGTCGCCTACAACGACGAACCAACAGCGCTCACACTCGAACTCCCCAGCGGCGACTGGGAAATCGTCGTCAACGATTCGCTCGCAGGAACCGAAACCATCAGCCGCGCTACTGCCTCGCTCACCCTCCAACCCTACTCAATGATCGTCGCGCACTCGCGGTGATACTTATCACGGATCGTTCCACCATTGATCTCGATTCGATTCGAAGATGGGTGTCCACAATTCGTGTGCAGGTACAGACCGGTCAATAGGATTGAAATCCGACGGCACTCATTTTCATGTTGCGTGAGCAACAACCTTTCGCTCGCGCACGAGCAGCGCCATCACCAGCGGCACGACCACGATCGTGAAGATCGTTGACACCAGCAATCCGCCGCCCATTACGGCGCCGAGGCCGCGGTAGAGCTCGCTGCCTGCACCTGGTGCGAAGACCAGTGGAAGTAGCCCTGCGACGCTGGTGAACGCGCTCATGAGGATTGGGCGAATGCGTGTGCGCACGCTTTCTGCGATTGCGGCTCGGAGCGGAAGTGGTCCGCCGAGATGAACGGTTGGCGCGCCTGAAAGTCCGCGGAAACTTGCGTCTGATGGCGTTTCGTCTGCGGTGCCGCGTTGGAAGTTGAGCGTTTGGTGGACCAGCAAGATCGCGTTGTTTACCACGACGCCAATGAGGATCACGAAGCCGAGCATCGTGAGCACATCGAGTGATTGCATGGGAAGCGTTGGGCTCGTGATGCTGATGATGACCACTGCAAACAGCGCAGCAAAACCACCGACCGCTGCGAGCGGCACGCTGAACATGATCACAAACGGCAGCATGAAACTTTGGAAGAGGACGGCCATCACGAGATAGCACACGAGCAGTGCGAGAAACACGGTGCTCGTGAGGAATCCAATCGATGTGCCATCACCAACGAGTTCCGCGCGCACCGCGGCAAGCGCGCTCGCTGTGCCCGCGACTTCACTCACCACGCCTGGAGGAATCGAACCATCCTTGCGAGCGGCTTCGAGTTCAGTCTTGATCGCTTCGACCGCCTCTTCAAGCGACATCGTTGGTGGAGGCGTGATTTGCAATCGCACTGATCGTTGCCGATCAACGTGATTGATTTGCGTCGCAGCGGCGCCGCGTTCGATCATCGCAAGTTGCCCCACTGTCGCGAGCCGACCACTCGGAAGTGCGACAGGAACATCGCTCACTTGATCAACATCAATTGAAGTTCCTGCGTTGATCGCCTCAGCAGTCTCGCGATCGATGAGCACGAGATCAATCGCGTCACCGCCCGCTTTGTATTCATCAATCAGCGCGCCATCGCCTGCTGCGGCAACGGCGAGCGTGAGATCCGCGGGCGACAACCCCGCGTCGCTCAGTCGCCGCGCGTCAGGCTTCACGCGCACTTCA
>QWPU01000068.1:6906-9311 GCA_003671065.1 Planctomycetota bacterium
TGCGAAGTTCGATGGATCGGGCTGCACGCTGCGACCGCCAAAAATCCCCATGAAACGGCCCATCATCGCACCAGCCGCGCTCTTCACGCGCTCGAGATCATCGCCGCGCAAGTCCACTGCGACGGCGGTGCCCGACGAACCACTGGTGCGAAACAACGGCACTTGGAACGCGAACGCCATCGTGCCCGGCAGCACTTCGCTGCGCGTGGCGTAACCGAGCAAATGTTCGTTGTAACTTGCGCGCGCGTTGTCTGTCGCGATGCCGCCGTGAAACATCGTGGAGCCAAAGCCAACAACAAAGTAATTCTCAAGCGGCGAAGGTTGAACTTCCTTGCCGTATTTGAATTCCATCCACGGTGTCACCGGAACTTTCGGCAGTTGGGCTTCCGCAGCCGCGCGCTCAGGCGTTCCGCGCGGAGGAAGCGTGCGTTCCCAATACGGCGCGACACTCGCTTCGACGCGCTTGGCGAGCTCCTCCTGCGTCGCACTCGAAATCCCTGGCGGCGGCAAGATCAAACCGAACACGAGATTGCGATTTCCTTTTGGCAAGTAATCCGACGGCGGCATGAGATACATGCTGCCCACGAACGACCCCGCCATCATCAGCAACACAAAGCCAAGACTCGCCAATGGTCGACCGGACATCGCAAAGACCCAGCGTGCAATTGCGGTTGCGAAACGCTCGCCGAATGTCGCGCGCGCTGGAGTTGCATTCGCGCTCTCGCCTTTCTGCTTCGGTGCCTTCAACAATAACGCGCATGCGCACGGCGTCACCGTGATCGACACGATCATCGACAACAGATTCGAGATCAAGATCGCCAGCGAAATGTCGCGGAACAACTGCCCCACTTCATCGCCAATCATGAAGATCGGCAAGAACACCACGCAGGTTGCAAGCGTGGAACCAAGAATCGCGCCCGCCACTTCTTGCGTGCCGACAAGCGCTGCTTTCCGCGCGTTTTTGCCCATTTCCATGTGACGCACGACATTCTCGAGCACCACGATGGAGTTGTCGATGAGCGTGCCGATTGCAAACGCAAGACCCGCAAGACTCACAACATTAATCGTGCGTCCACACGCGAGCATCACGACGACTGTCGCAACAACCGCAAGCGGCACGCTGGTGCCAACGATCACGATGCTGCGCCACGATCGCAAGAAGACCAACAGTGTGAGGACTGCGAGAATGCCGCCCTGCCAAATGTTGTCAAGCACAAGATTGAGTGCGTCGTTGATGTACACCGTTTGATCGAAGACAAGATTGATGGTGAGCGGTTGACTCAACGCAAGCTCGCGCGTCTGCGTATCGAGAATGCCTCCCGTTGCGCTCAGTTGCGCAATCGCGATCTTCACGCCTTCCATCACTTCGATCACATTCGTGCCGACTTCCTTCTGCACATTGATCGCAAGCACTGGAATGCCTTGCGAGCGCACAAAGCTCTCGCTCTCTTTCCATGTTTCGATCACCGTCGCAACATCGCCCACGAGAATTGGTCCTGCAACTCCTTGCGCAATCGCAACACGCGCAACATCCGCAGGCGATTCGAATTGACCAACCGCGCGCAACACAACATCGCGCTTCGATTCCGTTAATGAACCCGCAGGCGCATTCTGATTGGCTTCGCGCAACTTGGCAGCGAGTTGCGACATCGTCACGCCACGCTCCGCAAGCGCTGTCGGATCAACGCGCACTTGCAACACGCGCTCGCGTCCACCGAGCACATTGACCTCCGCGACACCTTTCACGCGTTCAAGTTGCGGCTTTACGCGATCAACTGCGAAATCTTGCAGCGTGCGAATATCAAACGCCTGTCCGTCGCGCGTTGGAGTTTCACCCGCGCTCATCACGATCCACGCGATGTAGTCCTTGTTCTCAGGATCACTCGCTTCAACAATCGGTTGATCGACGCCAAACGGATACTCAGGCACTTGTCGCAACCGATCGGAAACCTCGCGAATCGCAGCGTCTTTGTTGGTGCCCGACGCAAACTCAAGTCGTACGCGAGCCGAGCCTTGCGACGAACTACTCGTCATGCTCTTCACGCTCGCAACACCTTGCAGCTTCTCTTCTTGCTTCTCGACGATCGACTGTTCGATTTCTTCAGGCGACGCACCAGGCCACATCGTTGACACGCTCACGATGGTGTCATCGACATCGGGCGTGAGTTGCACAGGCACTTCCTTCACCGCCACAAGCGTGGCGAGAAGCACGAGCACGACCGCGACAATGACCGTCACTGGTTGACGGATCGATCCTTCAACTATCTTCACTTCGCGGCCTCTGCAGTAATCGCAGTCATCGCGGCAACCGGCGACATAGGCATGAGGCGTTCATTGCCTTCAACGACGACGGAATCCGTCGCGCTCAGCGAGCCCACCTCAAGGGCAACGAAATTGCCAAACGG
>QWPU01000068.1:9321-10457 GCA_003671065.1 Planctomycetota bacterium
ATCGCCAAACGGAAACGCAATCTTCACATTCACAGGCATCGCGAGACCATTGCGAACCGCGTAGACAAATGGACCCGCGTCGCCGCGAAGCAGCGCGTCTTTGGGCACGAGCAATCGAAGTTGCGCCGCGCCCGCGGGGACATACGCCGTCAGCGTGAGTCCAGCCGCCAACGCACCATCAGGATTCGCAACATCAAGAATCGCGCGGAAAGTCCGCGAGCGCGGATCAATCGCAGGAATCAATCGCAGCGCAAACGCTTGCACCGAGTGATCAAGCGCATCGCGAATTTCAATCGGGCTTGCTGCAGAAGGGTCACTCGCCATGCGCCTTGCCTCAGCAACAGCCGCTTCGAAAAGTTCTTGCGGCACTTCAAGCGACGCTTCAAGCACAGTCGTTTCCGCGAGGTCCACCACAGGGTCACCCGCGCCAAGCCACGCGCCGATTTCCGTGTGCTTCTTGGTAACAACGCCACGAAACGGCGCGCGAATTTCGAGATCTGCGCCGCGAATAGCAAGAAATTCCGCGTTGCCTTCAATCAGCTCAAGCATCGCCGTGGCCTGCGTGATCTGCGACTTCGAAGTTTCGAGTGTGCTCTGCGCATCCAAAATCTCACGCGGATTCGCGCCGCCTTCTTTCGCTGCAGTCGTGAGCAGCGCAAGGTGGCGCTGCATCACACTAAAGTTCGCACTCTTCTCTGCAACCGTCGCCTTGGCTGCTGCGAGATTGCGCGTGTTGTTGGCGAGTTCAACAGCAAGCCGCGCGCCATCAACGCGCGCGATGACCGCGTCACGCTCAACGACTTCACCTTCACGCACAAGCAGCGCGCAGACAATCCCCGCTTCTTCAGCCGCGAGAGTTGAGTAACGCGCAGGCCGAAGATCGCCAAAGACTTTCTTACGCGGAGCAAGTGACTCCGATCGAACCGCCGCAACCCGCACAGGAGTCGGCGGCGGAGCAGCAGCATCACTTTGCGCGAACGCGGAAGGCGTGGGCAGCGCGGAAAGAAAGAGCAGCGTGAAAAGACAACGACTTCGGAATTGCAGCATGGATCGCCCATCGTAAACGCTGCCACGATTCTGAGTGTGCTTGCTTACGGCACTGTTCCCCAGTTGCCCAAGATGATGGTGAGATCAGC
>QWPU01000068.1:10467-11739 GCA_003671065.1 Planctomycetota bacterium
CGCGGAGCAAGTGACTCCGATCGAACCGCCGCAACCCGCACAGGAGTCGGCGGCGGAGCGTGAGCAGCAGCAGCATCACTTTGCGCGAACGCGGAAGGCGTGGGCAGCGCGAGAAGCAGCGCAAGCGTGAGGAGCGTGAAGAAAAAACGACTTTGAATGAGCGACATGAACCGCGCATCGTAATCGCCACGAAGCGCGCGGGAGCGTGCCGCTCGATCGAAGTTCTTACGCGCAGCAACTGCGCGGCTTACGGCACCGTTCCCCAGTTGCCCAGCAGCGCCGTAAGGTCCGCCGCGTTCACCACGCCGTCCTGATTGAGATCGGCAACTGGCGGATTCACGAAGCCCCAGAAGTTGAGGAGCAGTGCCAGGTCAGGCGCGCTCACGATGCCGTCGAGGTTCATGTCGCCGCGGTTGAGTTCGCAACTGTCGAGGTGACCATTGGAGTTCTTGTCGTCGGCGCCAGCGGTGATGTCGCAGGTGTCGATGGTGCCGCTGTTGTCGCAATCGAGGAGCGCGTTGTCTGCGATGTCGCAGGCATCGAGACGCGTGTTTGTGTTGCAATCGAGGCTTGGATTTAAAATGATTTCACAGGAATCGAACTGACCGTCGTTATCGCAATCGAGTTTAGGGTTTTCGAGAAGATCACACGAGTCGGGCACATTGTTGCCGTTGCAATCGAGCGCGGGATTTGCGGCGGTGTCGCAGCGATCGATCATGCCGTTGTTGTTGCAATCGGGTTCGATTCCTTGCGAAAGTTCCCACGCATCGGGGATGCCATCGCCATCGCAATCGGGTTTGCATTCGTCGGGGATGCCGTTGGAATCGATGTCGGAGGATTCGCCCGTGGAAATGTCGCAGAGATCGGGAATCGTGTTGGCGTTGCAATCGAGCGCGAAGCCACTCGCAAGGTCGCACGAATCAGGAATGCCGTTGGCGTTGCAATCCGGCGCGCCGGAGAGGAGGTCGCATGAGTCGGGGATGCCGTTGGCGTTGCAGTCGAGCGAGGCGCCTGATGAGATGTCGCAGTCGTCAGGGAAACCGTTGGCAGTGCAATCGAGTTCTGCGCCGGAAAGAATCTCGTCGTAATCGCAGAGGCCGTCGGCGTCGCAGTCTTGGCTGAAGATGTTTGGAGTGATCGCTTCCCATGGACCAGCAATGTTGCTCGGGAGGTTGTCGCAGAAACGCGAAGACTCGAGATCCGCGACTGCACGCGGTCCACTCCACAAGCCACCGCTGAAGACAGCCGCATCATTGCGTTCGATGATTGGGT
>QWPU01000069.1 GCA_003671065.1 Planctomycetota bacterium
GCATCACAATGTCAGCACCAAGATCAAGCGGACGCGTGAGCATCGGTGTCGCGAATGTGTTGTCGACGACAGAGATCGCGCCTGCCGCACGCGCGTGCTTCGCGATCAATGCAATATCAACAAGCTTCAGTGTTGGATTCGTCGGCGTTTCCATCCACACCATCTTTGGGGCGTGCTCTGCAATTGCAGCCTGCGCTTTCGCTGCATTACTCAAGTCGACATGCACAACCTTGAGACCAGCGCTGCGCTTGCGCACGCGATTGAGCAGGCGATTCGTGCCGCCATACACATCGTCCATGCACAGTACGGTGTCGCCGCTGTCGCACAATTCCAATGCCGTCGCGGTGGCCGCAAGACCCGACGCAAACGCGAATCCACCGCATGTGCGCTCTGCTTCTTCACTCAGCCCCGAGTGCTCAAGCGTCGCCAAACAACGCTCGAACGCAAATCTCGTCACATTGTGGCTGCGCGAATACTCGAACCCCTTGTGCACTCCAGGAGATTCCTGGATGAAGGTGGAACTAGTGAAAATCGGCGGCATCACCGCACCTGTGGTGGCGTCAGGGTGTTGGCCGCCGTGGATGCATTGGGTCGCGAGATGGTGGTCGTGATGAGATGTCATAGTGAATTCGCTGCGAAGGATCAGAGTTGCTTGCGGAGGTAATTGATGAGATCGATCTTGGTGATGAGTCCGTAGAAGTGCTTCTCATCACTCACGACGGCAATGCGATCCGCGCGGAAGATCGGCACGAGATCGTTCACGCTTGCGGTTGGTCGAATAGTTTCCACGCGACTCGTCATGAAGTCGAGCACGGGCTTGTTCGCGCAATCGCGATCACGCACCAGCGCCATGAGGACATCGCTCTCATCGAGAATTCCCACCACGCGATCCTTGTCGTCGACAACTGCCATCTGTGAGATCGAGAACATTCGCATGCGCTTGATCGCTTGCGCCACAGGAATCGTTGGCGTGAGGCAAAAATCTTCCTTCTCGAGGTGACGACGCGCGATGAGATCGCGGATGTCGCCGTAGGTTGGTCGTGCGATGAAGCCGTTGTCGACCATCCAGAAGTCGTTGAACATCTTCGACAAATACTTCGCGCCGTTGTCGCAAATGAGCGTGACGACGCGCTTTGGTTCCTTCTGTTCGCGGCAGTAGTGAAGCGTCGCAGCGAGCAGCGTGCCGACGCTGGAACCCGCAAGCACGCCTTCCTTCTTGAGCAACTCGCGCGCCGTGTGAAACGCTTCGGCATCCGAGATTGCGAAGGCCTTTGTCACGAGATCGAGATGCAGAATCGAAGGGATGAAGTCTTCACCGATGCCTTCAACAAGCCAAGAGCCAGGCTGCACTTGCTTGCCTTCATTCACCAGCGGCGCCAAGATCGAGCCCACAGGGTCGGCAAGGATGATCTCGCAAGAAGGGTTGCGTTCTTTAAGAAATCTACCGACGCCGCTGACCGTGCCGCCCGAACCAACGCCCACGACAAACGCGTCGATCTTGCCATCCATCTGCTCCCAGATCTCTGGCCCAGTTGTTTCATAGTGCGCTTGCGTATTCGCATCGTTGGCAAACTGATTGATGTAGTGCGCGTCGGGATCATCCTTCGCGATCTTCTCGGCAACATCTTGGTAGTACTCGGGATTTCCCTTCGCAACATCACTGCGCGTGAGCACAACTTCTGCGCCCATCGCGCGCAAGTGCGAGATCTTCTCGTCGCTCATCTTGTCAGGCACGACAACCGTAAGGCGATAGCCTTTTTGCCCCGCGATCAGCGCAAGCGCAAGACCCGTGTTGCCTGCAGTCGCTTCGACGATGCGACCGCCCTTCTTCAACTTGCCCGACTTCTCGGCCGCATCGACCATCGTGACCGCGATGCGATCCTTGATCGAGTTGCCAGGATTCATCGACTCCATCTTCACGAACAACTGGCACGGACCCGCGTCCATTCGCTTGAGTTCGAGCATCGGCGTGTTGCCGATCATCTCGAGGATGTTGTGAAAGACCGGTGCGATAGGGGCGGAGCGAGCACTTGACATGAACGGAGTGTACAGAAGCGATCCCCTTTCGCTTGCCTCGCGTCAGACTCGCGTTACTCTGTAGACATGCCGCGAAATCGTGCTTTTGTGCTTCTGACATTCATGCTTTGCGCTGCAGGATTCGACGCGATTCTCGCGCCGCGCGCGCTCGCCCAAGACGATCTGCTCGCGGGTCCAAAGGTCCCCCAGATTCGCTCAAGTCCACCGTGGGTCGCCCGACGATTGTCCATCGCAACTTTGACGGCGAACTCGAACGCGCGGGCGCCGAGCCTGGTCGCACAGCACTTGAAGCGATGCGTGATGCGGGTGGCAACTACGCGCTTGATGCAACGGAACTCGCAGCGCTCGATGCCACGATCACTGCACGCGCAGTCGCGTTCGATGCACTCATCCGCGACAACTACGACGCGATCATCACGCTGAGCACGCTCGGTCCCCGCGCGACCAGTCCCAACGCGCTTGTTCGCGTCGGCGCGCTTGCTGATCTCACGCTTGCAATGAATCGATTCGATTCGTATTTCAAGCGCGGCAACTTCATCGACGAGATCGCTCGCGTCGAAGGTGTCCGCGCCGAACGCGTTGCGCAAGCGCGAGAGATTGAGAAGCGCTACATCGACACGCTTCTTCGCGATGCGTTGAAAACGGAACCGGGCAACGCGCGCGGCAAAGAGATTGGTATTCGCATTCGTCTGCGACTTGAACACTTCGGCGCGCTTCTGAAAGAGGCAATCGAGGCGAAGGTTCAGTTTGGTTCCGCAGAGTTCGATCGCTTCGCTACTGAGATTGATCTCGATGCCGTGCAACGCGAGAAAGCGCTCGCGGTGCTGGGGCCACTGTTCATCGCTGAACTTGCGAAGAACGCGACGCCGCAGATGCGACTGAAGGTGTTCAGTGAGATCTATGCGATCTGCACGCCCGATCAACGCCGTGCGTTACTCAGTTACATCGCGGCAAACAAGGCGCTCAAGAAGTCGGCGCAAGACGGGACTGCAGCAGAAACCAAAGCTGTTTCGCCTTAAGACCCGCTCCACTTGCCGCCGCGCCACCATGGCTTCTGCGGATCAACGCGCCAGAGACTCGCAGGATCTGTGCGATCAATCTCAATCAGCGGCTCATCACCGCGCAACTCCACATCAAGAGCAGTCGAGCGCGCTTCACCTCGGCGCAATGCCAATTCCACGATGAGTTGTTGACGCAGGCTGTCGGCGTCTACCGCAGCACTTCCGCTCGAACGCATCGACGCGCACTCGCTGCGAAACGCATCCGCGCCACCTGAAAGCGCTTGACCGACTTCGGTAAGCAGCGCATCAGCATTCGCTTGCTTCAGCACACTGATCGCTTTGCGTCCGTCGCCGCGGCGATAGAAACTAAACGCGCGCGAAATATTTTCGATCTGCTCAGGCTCAGCGCGAAGCACGCGTTGCGCGGCTCCACGACCACCGATGATTTCCGCTGCAGCGAGCGCACGATCACGCTCACGCGGTGACGCCGCAATCTGCGCCAAGGCAAGCAACGCGCTGCGTCCAAGCCGATCCGTATCGAGCGCACCTGCAAGACCAAACAACTGGTTCGCGAGATCACGCTCGTCTGCGTTCGTAGCGTTGTCAGCCACTTCTTCCGCAAGTTCAAAGTAGTCGTAGGGCCGCAGTGGATCGAGCAGCGCAAGTCGCGGCTCCCAACGCGATGCATCCAACGCATTGTGCCGCGCGCCGAGGGAAAGCACGACAAGCGCGCAACTCGCAACGCCTACAAGTATGTGACGAGTTCGAGTCATTAGTCGCCATCCCTCTTCGTTGCTTCAGGCGCGAAGCCTTCGTTCATAACCGCGAGCAGTGCTTCGAGATCAGTTTCGATTTGTTCGCCCGCAGTCGCAGCAGCGGTTCGTGCCTTGCGCGCGTTGGCAAGAATCTCGCCGACCTTTGATGACAATGCAGGTTGACGCGCGACGACAAGCGTTGCCGCGTAGTCCACAATCGCTGGTGTTTCCGCAGCCATTCGTTGCGTCGCACTCATCGCAAGCGATCGCCGCGCTGCACGAAGACGCTCAATCTCTTCGACAGTTGCAGGAAATGGCGAGCCGAGAAATTTCGTCGCGGCTTCAGTACGCATCGCATCCGCAAGTTGCGCGAGCGCCTTGTCGGGGCGAAGACCAGCCGTCGCGCCTGCTCCTGAACGACCGTAGTTTGCCGCAAGGGCGCTTGCCATGCGAGCGATCTCACTGCTCGCCGCATCGACCGCGTGCAGTCGTCCATCTTCCAACGAAAGCAATCGTTCGATGAGCAGTACGCGCGCCTCCGAAAGCCAATCCGCGCCCGCCACATTGCTTCCAACGAGGCCTGAAACAAGCTCTTTCGCGTCTGATGAAGGCGTGCTATCGGCGAGCGCATCAAGCACCGCGCGCAAGACTTCGCGGCCCTTGGTGTAGCGACTCACAAGCGTCGAGCTCACCGCGGCACGCACATCAGGCTGGTTACTGCGAAGTGCTTCGTTGGCAACAAGGCGCGCATCAATGGGACCGAGGTCTGCGCTCCCTGGTCGCGCGGCGAGGCTGCGAATCAAATCAATGCGCGCGGTCTGATCGCGCCCCGCGGCTTGCCATTGCGCGGCAAACTCACCATCACCAACACCAGCTGCAGGAAGTCCCGCGCGATCGCCACTTGGACTCGCGTTCCATTCTTTAGCTTCGCGCGTGATGATCGAGTCGAGATCTTCAAAGGCATCCTTGATTCGCTTGTCATCAGGATCTTCAAACATTCGTCCTAAGCGCGCAGCCGCGAGCGCTGCCGCCGCATTGCGCAATCGATCAGCAAGATCAGCAGTCGGGAGCGCCTTCACGGCATCGACTTCTTTCTTCCATTCAACAAGACGCGAGTTCTCCACGAGCACCGCTTCGCCGATTGAAGTTGAGCCAACGGTTGGGAACTTCGCGACAACTCGCCGCGCAAGATCACGCCGAGCAGCGTCGTCTGCATTTGTCGCAAGCACAAGATCTGGTCCGTACCAAGCGATTGCGAAATCTGCGTCGAGCAAGCTGGTGAACACCCAAAGTCGCGACGGTTGAATCGTGGCGTCAGTCAACCAACCTTCAACACTTGCGCGCACCACCGCTGCATCTGCACCACGCCCCGTGAAATCGAGCATGTGAATTGCATACGCGAGAAAATCGACAAGCGGTCCTGGACGATCGAGGACTCCAGGACTGCGCAAGACTGCATCAATCGCCGAGACTGCCGCGCGCGAGCGAAACACTGGGATTGTTGCAGCGGCCTCAACAGCTTGCGCCCAACGACCTGCATCATCTAGGCCAGTGATCACGCCGATCGCCATGTCATCCGCAAGCGCTTTCGCGTCAATTGCGAGCACTGTCGTCGCACCACTCGCAAATGGGTCAGCCACTTCGCCACGCGGAATCGGGAGACTCCGCGAGCGCATTTCTTCACGCGCCGCTGCAGCCGTTTCAGGAGGTTGCCCCGCGTCAAGCGCGATCGTCGTGAGCACGCCGGCGCCAAATGATCCGCGCCACATGCGTTGCCATCGCGCGAGCCCAACACGATTCACATCAGCAGTCGTGCCAGGAATCGCTTGCATCAATCGACGCGTTGCATCGGATCCGCGCGTGGCGCGAGCGAGTCCACCGATCGAGCGCAACAAATCACTTCGATACGAACTCGCCGCAGGCCAAGCATCAGCGGCGCGAGCGAGTGTGTCATTGATGAGTCGCAGCGTCGCATCATCGATCTGCCCCTTCTCGCTGCGCACTACCCGCATTGCGTCTTCGATGTCAGCAATCCATGCCGCACCACCGCTTGCGGATTCGACAATCGCCACCGACATTGCCGCGGGCACAAAGCCTGGCGCGCGCGGGTACTTCACAGGTGCGGCAAGAGCTGCGAGTGGTCCCGTTGAGACGCCGTTAGCGTCAACGGGTGCCGCAACATTTGCACCAATCAGTGGCGTGGCTCCCGTGAGCGGCGCAACGATGGGCGCGCCAGCAAGTTCAGGAGCAAGTGGTTTCGTAGGCGAAAAGAAGAGCCATCCGAGTGCCCCAAGCCAACTGAGCGCGACGGCGCCGAAGATGATGGCCAGTCGCGCTTGTGAAGATGTCGAACCGCTGTTGACTTCATGACGGATCACATCGTTGATGCGACCAAGGACACGCTCAACCGCACCTTCAGCGACATCGCTTGCTGACTTGCTCGCGCGAACACTGAGCAGTTTGGAGCTGGCGTGCGTGCCAACTTCGTTAAACGAACCTCGCAGCCCCTCGCCCTCTGCAATGAAGCGCGTCAATCCTTGGACGATGCGTTGGAGGTCATCGACATCAACGCCGTACTCGCTCGCCGCTGCCGCAAGACGCATGGCACTTGTCGCGTTCCAACCACCGTTGACCACAAGCAGCGCGAGTGCGAGGCGATCGAAATCTGTGAGATCTTCGGCGGTGAGTCCAGTGCCGCGCGGTTGCACGGCATTGGGCGCGATGACCGTCACACCCGTGCGCGCGGTAGGACTAGTCTGCTCAACAACGCGCTTCGCCGCTCGACGCGCAGCAGTTGGATGTAACGGTCCCTTGCCTTCAAGCAACAGCGCTGCTTGCAATCGATCGGCCGCATACTCCAATTGCATGATGAGTCGACGCGCTTCACTTGTGTTCGACAACGGATGACGCGCGATCTCATCAACGCGTCGTTCAAGCGCGGCTTCGATCGAACCGCTCTTGAGCACGGCGTCCGCCGCGATGGCCAGAAGCGTGCGCTCATCAGCGTTGGCAGCAACGCCGAGGAGACGCCTCATCGCAGAGATGTCGCTGTGACTGCTCATGGCTTCACCTCGACAGGTGCTGTCGTTGCGGGTGCGCTTGGCTTGATCTCACGCGGAATTGCACTATCCAGCGCGGCAAATTGCGCACGAAACGGCTCGGGTCCAAGTTGCGGATTCATTGCGCGGAACTGATCCATCACGATGCGCGCGCGCGCGGGATCGAGTTTTGACAGCACGCGAATCTGATCCGCCTTCGCGCGAAACCACGGCGTGGTCTGCGAGGGAAGACCACCAACGAGTGAACGCAAGCGATCTGAAGCAAGTGCGTAATCGCCCGTTGCTTCCGCGCACAGCGCCGCGCCGCGCAAGAGCGTTGCATCAAGCGGCGCCTTCACAAGCAACGCTTCCGCAAGAATCAAACCTGCTGCTGCTTGCTTCGCGTCGGCCGCGCGTTCAATCATTTCAATACGCGCATCCAATGCAAGCCGACCAAGTTGCGCGTGCACTGCCGCATTCTCGTTGCTTGCTGCAAGCGCAGCAGCAGGACCACCAGCGCGCACAAAGATCGCGTCACCCGCGCGCACAATCGTGGCCACATATCCACCGCGTTCAGGAGCGTCGGCTGCAATCGCGCGTCGCTTCGCTTCCGCACCGCGCATCGCAAGTCGCAGCGCCGCATCGGCCCACAGCGGCGTTGCTTCCACCTTCTCAAATGGCGCGAGCGCTGCTTCAGCATCGGCCCAGCGATCGGACAGAATTGCGATCTGCAAGCGGCGATACGCGATCTCTTCTTCAGCGCTGCGCAGATCGAATTGCCCTTCTGCGCCAGCGATTTCTAGTGCGGCGATCAAACTAATCGCGGTCTGCGTGTCACGCATTTCGTTCGACAGCACGACTTCAAGCGCTTGGCGCGCAATGGCCGCGCTTGACGCAGGAAGTTTCGTCTTCGGATCCACAGGCAACTCCGCGAGTACTGCGAGGTAGCGCCTTCCTGTTTCGACGCGATCAGTTTTTCCGCCGCGAAACGTTCGATACAAACCCGCGAGCGCTTGTCTGCGCGAAGTCAGCCAATCTTTGCTGTCGCTCGACACTCGCATGAGTTGATCAACATCGGTGTTCGTTGGCTCTGCCGTCGCGGCGACCTTTCGAATGAGCAGTTCAGGCACATGATCGCTTCCAGGAAAGCGCGAGAGATACGCGTCGATGCGCGCGACGAGCACGATCTCTGCAGCGTCACGACTGGTTTGATCCGTCGTCGCACGATGCGCATCATCAAAGCATGTGATGGCAAATCGCGCCGCGTCTTCAGCGCGTTCGCCGAGCGCGTTCTCGCTCACGGAGTCAAACAGTTTCGCCGCGTCATCAAAGCGCCCTGCGCCGCGCAAACTCCACGCGCGCATGAGTGTGCATGAAACCGCAGCGTCGGCGTAAGTCTTCGCGTCTTCGGCTTCGAGTGCGAGGCCCAGCGCTTCTGCTGCAGCGATCGATGGATCGCGCACTTGCGGCGACTTCAACTTGATTCGATCTTCGCCCGCAAGCAGCATCGCGGTTTGGGACGCGTCATAGAGTTTGACGGCGCGCACATAGCGCGGCACGAAGCGAGTGCTGTCGCTGCCGAGAATGCCTTCGCCGTAACGAGCGACTAAATCACGAATCGCGTTGAGATCGCGCTTGGCCGCAAGCATCGCAATCCCTTCGCTCAGCAACAGCTGCGCGTCCTCGTCATTCGAGCCGTCTTCAATCGCTCGGCTCACCGCCACGCGCGCCCAATTGCCTGCATCCTCACGCAGCGCGAGATCCTTGAGTTGTTCGCGCGCAGCCTTAAACGCGCGACCTTCGAGCGCGGCCACCATCGTCCAACCTGGAAGCGCTTCACGCGTGCCCGCGAAAGTGTCCTTGTCATCGAGCAATTCAATCCATCGCGCGCCTTCGCCGTAGCCTTCGACGCGAGACTTCGCGAGTGCAAGCCCCAAGATCGCGCTCGCAAACGCTTCATCGCTGCGCAAATCTTCGCTCACTTCCTTTGGCGTGAGTTTGCCGTCACGACCGCCGAGAAGTTCGATGAAGATCGCCAGTGCAGCTTTCGTGCTAGCGCTGTCGTTGACGAGAAATCCGCGGTAGAGCAAACTCCA
Source organism: Planctomycetota bacterium (assembly GCA_003671065.1). Lineage (GTDB taxonomy): Bacteria > Planctomycetota > Phycisphaerae > Phycisphaerales > SM1A02 > QWPT01. The sequence goes on from QWPU01000069.1 coordinate 8,928, forward strand.
CGCCGCGAGATAGCGCGACTGACCGACAAGCGAACGCTCGCCTTGCATCTGTTCGATGAGCACATCGCGCGAGAGACCTTGCGCGCGTTCAGCGCGTTTGTCGAAGTCATCCGCACGCTTGCCTGCGCGTTCAGAAACTTTTTGCAACACATCGGCTTGTGTCGCAAGCAACACAATCGCAGGTGCCGCATCACCAGCAATACCCGCGCGAATGCCTTCAGCCAAACGCGCTGCATCGCGATATCGCGCGCGCGCAGAGGCCACGCGCAGGCGATCACCCTTCGCGGTGAGTAGGTCATCGGCCAACGCATCGGCGCGTTCAAGCAGCCGCGCGTGCGTCGCTGGATCATTCGCGCCATCGAGCATGCGTGAGAAGAGATCAGCAAGTTGATCGAGCAGTTGCGCGCGTTCTTCCGCTGTCGCGCGCGCGGCAAGTTCTTCGACGCGAAGCGCGGCAAGCGAATCAAGCCCGCGCGCATCGAGATACTCAAGCAAATCGTCACCTCGCGCGGGCGTCAGCAGCGCGAGCAACGCGAGTGCGAGCATGGAACATGACTTACTTCGCAGGGACATACGTCACCGCCTCAAAGCCCACATCGCGGGCAGTCTGAATGGCCATCGCCGCAGATCCAACATCAACACCGCCGTGCACTCGAACAAAAAGTCCTTGTTCTCGCGGCAATGGTTCAATCGCAGCCTTCAGCGTCTCACGCGTTGTAAACACGCTGGCTCCCACGCGAAAGACGACGACGCCATCTTCGCGGCTCACATCAATGACTTGCGGATCGAGATCCTCTTTCGCATCGGTGCCGTATTGCACTTTGAGATTCGGCGAGAGTCGCGATTCGTTGCTGCTCGATCCTGTCGTGAAGATGAAGAACGACAGCAGCACGAACATCACATCGATCATCGATGCGAAATTCACTTCAGGCTTCGAGCTCCTCACTTCTTTTTCAGTAAAGCGCATCTCACTTACTCCTATCTGTGGCCAGGCGAATCGCCGTGAGCCCGCGTGCCGTGAGACGATTGAAGACTTCGTTGAGTCGCAGCGAATCGCACTCGCGATCAGCGCGAATGAGTGGCTTGAGTTTGTCCGCGCCGCCCGCGCCTTGAATCGCAGCCGCCACAAGTTGATCGAGCTCATCCATCGAGATCGGCTTGTCGTTTACGATCACGTCGCCGTTGGCCATCACATTGATCGCAAGCCCCGTCTGCTCTTTCGAAGTCAACTCGTCGCCTTGTTCTAACGGCAAGTCCATTTGCGCACGCGTTTGTGGATCGAGCTGCGAGGTCACCAGCGCAAAGATCAGCAACTGAAACACAACATCGATCATCGGCGTGATGTCGATTGCGAAGTTGCGTTTGGAGATGGAACTCTTATTGAAGCGCATGGAAATGGGCTCGGATTACTTTCCGCTCTTGCGACCGCTCTTCTCAACCAACATCACAAGGTCTTCACTGCTCGCCGCGCACTCACTCGCCAACGCGTCAACGCGGTTACGCAGGAAGCTGTACATCGCAACGCAGAGAATCGCGACCACGAGACCTTGAAAGGTGCAGATGAGTTTGATCGAGATGTTTGATGCGAGCTCTTGGTAATAGTTCGCGTTGTTGGCGGCGCCTGTTGCGACGGTTTCGAACGCGCCGATCATGCCGCGCACCGTGCCGAGCAATCCGAGCAACGGTGCGAGCGAACCGATGGTGCCGATGACGTCAAGCGAGCGATACAACCGCGCCGTCTCTTCTGCGCCAGCCTCTTCGATCGCAGCCTTGATTTCGAATGCGCCGAAAGGCGAGCCGAGAAACCGCTTGAGACCAGAGCCCACCACGCGCAGGAAGTAGCAGTCGTTCGCAGGAAGTGTCGAGTACTCGAGCGCGCCTTCGAGATCACCGCGCTCGACCATCTCACGCACGGCCTTCAACTTCTCAGGTGGCAGCATCGCGTTGCGACGAATCTGCGCGAGGTTGATGAGCACGAACGCAAACGCGACGATGCTCATGAGCACGATGACATAGCCGACACCACCGCCGCCCGTGATGAACTTCATCGCAGAGCTACTGGTGTTCGAAGTATCAGGCGCCGTTTGCAGGAGAATGCTTGAGAAGAGTGTGTTCATGGCTGTATCTCGTCAGCGCGTCAACATGCGCTGTGTGTCTTGATGAATCGATGATCCGCTGATGATTCGCTGATGATCTTGGCGCGGTCCTATTTGCGTGCTGCCTTATTTTTTGGCTCCAATTCACGGAGCCGTTCTTCACGCAGCGCCGCAACTTGCAGCGCGCTTGCCGTATCACCTGATTCGCGCAGCAGCGATTCGGCTTCTTCGAACGCATACAGGTCAACGAGTCCTGAATGATCGAGTCCTGATGCGGGGACAGCGAGAAGCGCGAGCGCCGCGCGTTCGAGCGCGCGATTGTGATCTGCTGACGCGGGACTTCCCGTCGCTTGTGTCGGCTTGCTCGCGCGCGCAAGCCGTGCTTCTTGAGTTCCAACTGCTGCGAGTTTCCATGCAGTGAGATACGCAGGTTGTTCAGCGAACGCACGATCAAATTCAGCAGTCGCTCGAGTGCACGCACGCGCGTCCGCTGCGACAAGAATCGCTTCGAGCAATCCAAGTGCGCGCACGGCTGGTGCAGCGTCGGCACTCAGCGGCATGAGCTGATTCGCAACGCCGTCCGTCGCAGCAAAC
>QWPU01000007.1 GCA_003671065.1 Planctomycetota bacterium
TCGTTACCCACACGAATTCAGCGGTGGTCAAAGGCAACGCATCGGTATTGCGCGCGCACTCAGTTTGAATCCGCGCTTGATCGTGTGCGACGAACCAACCAGCGCGCTTGATGTTTCGATTCAATCGCAGATCCTCAATTTACTCGCGGACTTGCAGCAAGAGATGGGCTTGTCGTACCTATTCATCTCGCACGACATGGCGGTGATTCATCACATCTGCGATCGAATTGCAGTGATGTACAACGGGAAGATTGTTGAAGAGGGTTCGCGCGACGAGATCATCAATTCGCCGAAGCATCCGTACACGCAAGCGTTGCTCTCCGCGGTGCCTGAGGCCGATCCAAGGCGTAAGCGCGCAAGGATCAAGCTTGAGAATGCGCGCATGTGAAACGAACGCGATGACCCAAAGCAAGAAGCCATTCTGGATCATCGTCATCGCGTTGGTCGTCCCCGCGATCGCCGCCACATGGTTTGCGTGGACGATGACAGGCGGCATCCGAGATGAAGCGCGAGTGACCGACACAAGGCTCCGAGAACTCGCCTGGAGCGTGCTGGCGTACGCGGATGAGTTCAACGTGTTTCCCACGAATGAAGCGCAATTACGGGCGTTTACGACGAGTGCAACGGGAGTTCCGAGTTCGCTGACGAAGCCAAACACGGTTGGCGCTGACCGCGTGTATCCACTCACGCGCAGCGAAGCGTTGATCGCAGCCCCAATCCCAACGCTCGACGAGAGCCTGACTTGCATCGACATCGAATGGGGCCTCGCGAGCGATGTGCAACCGATCCTGCGATCAAAGGGCAAAGCGACGATGCAAGGAACCGGGCCAACAGTTGGGCGGTGGCTGTACGCAATGAGCGAGCGTTTGCGCGCGAAGTGATGTTCGAGAATGCGCTGTTTGAGAAAGTTCGGGCGAGAATGTTCGGGATCGAGACGCGCCGAAACGCGTGACAGACAACGCGTGACAAACTTGGAGTCGGAGGCGACTCTTTGTAACTCGATTCATGCAGAGCCATCGCCGGTAGCCATCGCCATTCCACATTGCCGAAGTAGTCGAGAGCTTCGCGCGCCCTTGCTACATTGACTCGATGCCTGACACCGCTGCCGTTTCGCTCGCGCCATTTCAAGTTGTGCTGCCTGAGTCGCCGTTGCGTGATGTGATGGCGGGGGCGAGTCGTTGGAATGTGCCTATTCATGAGCACGGTTTCATTGCGCTTGTTGATGCGATGCCGCGGCTCGTGCCTGAAGGTCAGACTGCGGATAGCGCGATTTGCCAGTCAGCGCGTGTGAGCTACGGGCAGGGCACCAAGCTCGTCAACGAAGATCGCGGACTCGTGCGCTATCTCATGCGACATCATCACTCGACGCCGTTTGAGATGGTTGAGTTTAAGTTTCACATTGCGATGCCGATCTTTATTGCGCGGCAGTGGATTCGCCATCGCACCGCCAATGTGAACGAGTACTCCGCGCGCTATTCGATCATGCCTGATCGGTTTTACCGCCCTGATGTTGAGAGCGTGCGCAAGCAATCGAAGACGAATCGCCAAGGTGGCGAGGGGCCGATTGATGCAGCCACGGCGGAAGAATTTCTCAAGCTGCTTGAGACGGCGGAGGCGAACTATCACAAGTACATCGAGCTGAGTGAGCGCGGTGTCGCGCGTGAACTTGCGCGCGCAGTGCTTCCAGTGAGCGTCTATACCGAGTGGTATTGGAAGTGCGATTTGCACAACATCTTCCACTTCCTTTCGCTGCGCATGGATCCGCACGCGCAGATCGAGATTCAGGAATACGCGCGCGCGATGTATGAACTCATCAAGCCGATTGTGCCTGTGGCGTGCGAGGCGTTTGAGGATTATCGATTGCACTCGATGCATCTCACAGGGCTTGAGATTGATGCGATTCGCAGCGGTGCGTCGCTTGCCACCGACAACAAGCGCGAAACCGCGGAGTGGGAAGCGAAGAAGGCTCGACTCGGCTTGTGAGATGAGTTCAAGCTTGTGAGATGAGTTCAAGCTTGTGAGATGAGTTCAAGCGATGTCACGAAGCGAATGCAAGATTGCACTCGCTTCAGATGACGACGCCGCGCCTGCGACTTCAAGCGCGATAGCACACGCGCCAGCGTTTCGTGCGGCCGTCGCGCCTGGGGGCGAGTCGTCGATCAACGCCAGATGCGACGCGTCATTGATCCCAAGTTGCTGCATCACTTCGAAGACTCCCCACGGTGCAGGCGCGGGATCGCACGCTTCATCGGCGGTGATGATGGCAGCGAGTGGAACCTGCGCGCGTTCGAGCGCTGCGAGTTGCGGACCGAGCAATCGTCGCGGCGTGCAGCAGATGACGGCGGTGCGCACGCCTTTCGCGTGCAAGCGGCGAATCGCGTCGCAGGCGTCCGCGTTCGGTTCGCTCGCAATCTCGGCGGCCGCAAGCAATCGTGGTTCAAGATTGCGACTCATCGCATCGATGTCGCCGCTGAGAGGCCAACGCAAATGCACACTGCGAAACTGGGCCGCGATGCGTGGCACGGCGAGCAGTCGTTCGATTTGCGGTCGTCCAGTGGGACCGCGCGTGCTCACGAGTTCGTCATCGCGCACTTCAACTGACCATTGATTGAAGGTGACGCGGACAGCGTCATGAATCGCGCGGCGGTCGCGATCGAACAACACACCATGCCACGAGAGGACAACAGCGTCGGCGTGCTTGAGGGCATCTTCCACGCTCTTCATGTCACTGCTCCTTGCGCAGTTGCGCGGCGTCAAGTTCGCGCTCTGTTGGAATCGACATGAATCCAATCAGCGGCGCATCAAGTGCGGTCTGCACTTGGACCAGGCGAATCGGCGTCGGTGGGTAGTAACGCAGCAGTCCGCCGCTGAATGGACCTTCGCCGCGCACATCCCAGAAATCACTGAGGTTGACCGCAATGGTTTGTCCAGCGTCAAGCGCAGTCACATGATGCATGTAGCGTTGATTGAGCCAGAGATCGACATTGCGCCACGACTCAAGCGTCGCGTTCACGATCACCATCTTTTCGCCGTCATTGAACACTTGCACTTCGGCAACGCGCGTTTGCGGTTGCGTGAATGGATACGCGCGCGTTGCTTTGAGCGGCTCGTAGCGCACGGTTTCGCAGCCCGTGAGCAGACCACTCAGAGCGACGATCGCGGTGGTGAGAAGAACGAATCGTGCGTGCATGGCGAGACTGTAGCAAAGAGGATGTTGCGGCTTGTCGGTGACGAGCGCGTGGGTTTATGCGCTCAATCCTGCAGCGGAGGCGCACGCCGCGACCAACTGCTCGGCGCGCTCACGCGACGGTGCTTCCGCAATGATGCGCGCGATCGGCTCGGTGTTGGATGCGCGCAAGTGCACCCATCCATCATTGAAATCAATTCGCACTCCATCGACATCACTCACGCGTTCAGACGCGAACGCCGCCTTCATCTTCGCAAGCGCTGGCGCAACAGCGGCAAGTCCACCGATCGAAACAAGATCCAGTTTCGTTTTGAGAATTGCGTACCGCGGAAGTGCATCGACAATCACTGAGAGTGGTTCATCGCGTGACGCCAACAGATCGAGCACCAGCGCCATCGCGGAAAGTGAATCGCGCACCCAGCAGACTTCAGGAATGATCACGCCGCCGTTGCCTTCGCCACCCATCAGCCCACGCACAGGCTTGAGCGCGGCCACAACATTCGCTTCGCCCACAGCGGTGCGCAACACGCTCGAGCCAGGGAAGCGCGCGGCGACATCATCAATCATGCGTGAAGTCGAGAGGTTTGCAGCAAGCACGCCCGCGCCGCGCAGTTCAAGCATGCGAAGAGCGGCGAGCACAAGTGTGAACTCTTCGCCGATGTAGCGGCCGTTTTCATCGACAATCGCAAGACGATCAGCGTCAGGATCTTGCGCGAAACCACAGGCCGCGCGGCCGTTCATATCGCGCACCGTCTGCGCAAGGCCACTGAGATTTTCAGCCGTTGGTTCAGGCGTGTGCGCGAAGATGCCGGTCATTTCGCCGTTGATATGCGTGGTGCTGCAGCCGAGCGCCTCAAGCAGCAGTCGACCGCCTTCGCAGCCCGATGCGTTCACGCTGTCGAGCACCACCGAAAGCTTTCGCGCACGGACGCGCTCGGCAACCTTCGTCACTTCCAGCACCCGTGCGACATGGCGTTGCGCGCCCGACGCATCAGTCGTGATTGATCCAATTTCAAGCGGAGGCGCAAACGAAAAATCCGCAGCTTTGAAGCGCGCGATGATCGTTTCGGCAACCTCTTTCGGCGGCGCAAGACCATCACCATCAAGGCACTTGAGCCCGTTCCATTCGATGGGATTATGGCTGGCCGTGATCACCATGCCGCCATCAGCAGCAAGCGCGCGAATCATGAGTCCAACTGTGGGCGTCATCGCAACCCCGAGATCCACGACATCGCAACCCGTTGCGGCCAGCGCGCCTTGCACGGCTCGCGCAATGCTCTCGCCACCGAAGCGTCCATCGCGCGCGACGACAAGACGGGGCGTGCGACCTCCGACTAGCGTGCGCACATGCGAGCCAAATGCCGCAGCAAAAGTAGCGGCAACGATTGGCGTCATGGTCTTGCCGACGATGCCGCGAGCACCAGAAACACTGAGCATGAGCGGAGCCTGAGCAGCGGGAGTGGTCATAGGGCGCGGAGTGTAGAGGCAGATGCGCGCGAGGTCGTGGAGGTTCGCGCTACACTCGCACTTCACTCGAAATGCCACACGCCGCCCTGCCATTTGCCATTGAAGTTGAGTACGAGTTCGCTGCTGCTCACGCGATCGTGATAGCAGGCGAGCGCGAGCGAATGCATGGGCACAATTGGCGCGTTGTCGTGAGCGTTGGCGGCGAGCGCCTTGATGGTGAAGAGTTGCTCTGCGACTTCCACCAGATCGCACACATGCTCAAAGAACTGCTCGAACCGTTCTCTAACGGCTCGCTCAACGACATACCGCCGTTTGATCGCATCAATCCAACCGCTGAAGCGCTCGCGCAGTTTGTTGCGCAATCGCTCGCTACGCGGCTTGTGCACGACCAGCCAAGCGTGCAAGTCGAATGGGTGCGCGTGACGGAGGCGCCGCGATGCACCGCCGTTGTTCGCGTGCAGGGAAGACACTCATGAACGAAGGGTTGAAAATGAATCTGAAGCGACCGCAAGCACCGAACGATGTCACGCCGAGCGGACCCGACGATCCGTCGCGCTTTCTCAATCGCGATCTGCAGTGGCTCGAGTTCAATCGCCGCGTGCTCGCGCAAGCGCTTGATCCGCGCAATCCGTTGCTTGAGCGCGTGCGATTCCTTGCGATTTTTGGCTCGAATCTCGACGAGTTCTTCATGAAGCGCGTCGGTGGATTGCGCCGACAAATCGAAGCGGGCGTTGGCAGCCCTCCATGGGAACCTCTCACGCCTGCTGAACAACTGGTGCTGATTCGCGAGCGCGCGCTCGAACAAACCGCGCTCGCCACGCGAACCTTTCGCGATGTGTTGGTGCCGAAGCTTCGCGACGAAAACATTGAACTGCTCGAATGGGCAAGTCTCAACAGCGTTGAGCGCACTGAGGCCGAAGCGTGGTATCGCCGAAACATCTTTCCAATTCTGACGCCGCTCGCGGTTGATCCAGGGCATCGCTTCCCGTTCATCTCGAACATGAGCGTGTCGCTTGGAGTGTTGCTTCGTCGACCAGGCGAAAGCGAAGCGCTCTTCGCGCGCGTGAAAGTGCCTGAAATCGGCGGAAAACTCTACCGTTTCGGTGTAACGCGCCGTTTCGTGCCGCTGCAAGAAATCATCGCGCACAATCTTGGTGATCTCTTTCCTGGCATGGAGATCGTCGATGTCCTTCCTTTCCGAGTCACGCGTAATGCAGAAGCCGAGCGCGACAACGAGGACGCCGAAGATTTGCTCGAGCAAATTCAACAGCAATTGAAGGAGCGCCGTTTCGCGCGCGTGGTGCGCCTTGAAATTGGCGCGCGCCATGAGAGTCGCATCATGCGCTTTCTCGAAGACGAACTGCAACTCGATGAAGGCGACCTCTACGAAACAGACGGCATGCTCGACTGGAGCACGGTGAATGAACTCGCTGATCTTGATGCGAGTGAGTTGCGTTGGCCCAAGTGGTCGCCCGTGGCACCGCAAGGTCTTGAAGACGATGACGCCGACATCTTCGCGCTCATTCGTAAGGGCGATGTCCTCGTGCATCATCCCTACGAAAGTTTCGATCACTCCGTTGAGCGCTTCATCGAGGCAGCTGCGGCCGATCCGAAGGTGCTCGCGATCAAGCAAGCGTTGTATCGCACCAGTGGCGATTCACCCTTTATTCCAAGCTTGATTCGTGCAGCCGAAAGCGGCAAGCAAGTTGCAGTGCTCGTGGAACTCCGCGCGCGTTTCGACGAAGCGCGCAACATTGTGTGGGCGCGAAAACTCGAAGACGCTGGCGTGCATGTCGCCTACGGAGTCGTTGGCTACAAGACGCACACCAAGGTTGCGCTTGTCGTGCGACAAGAGCAAGGCGGTATCCGTTCGTACGCGCACATCGGCACGGGCAACTACAACTCGAAGACCGCGCGTTTGTACGAAGACATTGGTCTGCTCACCTGTGATGCGGCGATCACCGAAGACCTCGTGGGCCTCTTCAATTACATGACGGGTCGTTCGCGGCAAACGGAGTATCGCAAACTACTCATCGCGCCCGTTGCGATGAAGCGCCGATTCATCGAGTGCATCGATCACGAAGCAAGCCTTGCGCGCGCAGGTAAAGTTGGTCGCATCATCGTGAAGATGAATCAGCTGGAAGATCGCAATGTCACCGACGCGCTGTATCGTGCGGGGATTGCGGGAGTTTCGATCGACCTCATCGTGCGCGGCTTCTGCTGCCTTCGTCCTGGCGTGCGCGGCTTGAGTGAGAACATTCGCGTGACCTCCACAATCGGCCGTTTCCTCGAGCACAGTCGCGTGTTTTGGTTTGGCGGCGGTCAAGCCGATCCGCTTGATGGCGAGTTCTACATTGGCAGCGCTGATTGGATGTATCGCAATCTCAACACGCGTGTTGAGTGCGCCGCGCCAATTGAGCAACGCGCGCATCGCGAGCGATTGTGGAGCGTGCTGCAGTATCACATGACCGATCGACGACAGCGATGGATCATGACCGCGGATGGTGGATACGAATTGTCTGATCCTGCGGAATTGCCGACGGACGCGCAGTCGAATGATGTTGACTTTCTCGGTACGCAGCAGCGAGTCATGCGCGATGTGTTAGACGCGCGTGCGAGAGAATCGGCCATGCGGCTTCACTCCTAGCCAGCGACTACCAAATGAGTCGGCGCGGAGCAGTGCTGCCCACGAGACGAATCGGAACCACATCATCGCCTTCAAGCTCGACACTCGCGTTGTCGTCAGCATCGACTGTGAGATCGAAACTCGCGCGCACAAGTTTCACGCCATTCTCAAACTCAAGCGTGAACGCGCCTGAATCATCGCTTGGTCCGCTCACGCCTTCGAGCAGCAATTGTTCAGGTCCATCATCGATGTGCATGAGCAGCGCCGAGCTATCGCGATCAAGACGCAGACCAATTTCGCGACCAGCTTCGTCGACGAAGAGAATCTCATCTCCAACGACATAGCGATCGCGTGCGTCTTCTGGGATCGGACCGAAGTCAACACCGTTGCGCACGAGCGCCATGATGCGATGCATGATGACGCGACCCACCACATGCGTGGATGCTTGTTCAGTAGTCGCTTGATAGGCGCGAAAACACGCTGAGAGTGCCGTAAATGTCGCGACTAGGAGCGTCGCACTGATCGCAAGCGCGATGAGCATTTCGACGAGTGAGAAGCCAGACGCGCGGCGTTTGAAGTTGGAGTGTTGTGATGCACGATTCATCCTGGCAACCCTCCTTCGTGGTAACTGTTGGCAACGGCTTCAACACTTGCTGGCCACGGAATGCCGTCAGGCAACTTCGCATCAGGGTCGTAACTCAAACGCACTTCGCCAAATCCACTGAAGCCATCAGTGCCAGGGAGCGCGCCTTCACCATCACCATCAAGCGCGCCGAAGTAACCGAGTGTCGTGTTGAACGCTTCGGGTTGACCGTTGTAGTACAGCGCACCAGCTCCAGGCAGGGGTCGATAGGTCATGAGGAGTGTTCCAAGCACATCAGCGGTGCCGCGAATATCCATGACGCCAGCGATGATCGTGCCCTTGAGTTTCACGCGCGGCGTGAGATCAGGATCGGCATCAACTTGATTCGTGAAGTTTCCAACATCAACAGACCAACCTGGAAGCATGATGGAACTGCGCTGCAGTCGATCGAGCTTCTCGTCGCCGAAGGCCTGCAAGATGTTCTGCAACTCCGCGCCATCAGGTTGCAGTGCAAGTTCAGGATCATCAGGATCACTGTAAAACCGCGTTGCTCCAGTGATTTGCACCTTGTTGCGCCAGTGCGTGAACTCATTCGGCGTATCGCCTGCAATGGAACCAAGAATCGTGCAACCATCAAAGCGAATGGAGTTCGACTGCGCGCGCGTGTCGGTGATGGTCGAACCTCCCATGACTGAAACGATGCCGGGAAAGCGCGGTTGATAGACAATCACGCCGCCGCCCTGATCCACTTGCTTGAGCGCGCCCGTGTAGTTCCAGTTGACGTCAGAGCAGGCGGTTGCTGTTTCGATATAGACCGTTCCCTCGAAGCGACAATTGATGAAGAGCGCGTTGGTCCCCTTTGGAATCTTCACATCGCGGAAAGTCATGTCGCGATAAATCGGCCGACGGTAGTAGTCGTACGCCGCGCTAGAACCAAATGGCACGGACTCGTAGGGAGCAACCGTCGCGAGCACAATCGAGCCGCCCGCCGCCGCGCCGGCTGCAGCTTGCGCGTTGAAGTTGTTGAGCACGCTTCCTGCAAACCAGGTGGAGCTTGCTGCGAAATCGCTCGTCGTGACGAGACGCAATTCATCTTCATCGGCGCCAAACCACGCAGGCGAATCGTCACGCGGCGCACGCACAGGACCTTGCGCAATGTTGCGCCAATCATCGCCTGCAACGGTTTGCCATTCATCTTCAGTGACGCCGAAGACAAGTCGACCGTTCACCTTCGCATAGTGGTCGTAGGTATTGAGCACGCCATCGGAGTAGCCGAGTCGAACATCACGACTGTCAACAACTCCATCGTCGTTGCGATCGGGCTGCGCAAGATCAAGGAGACGCGCGAGTTGATCGTCAATCCCGGTGAATTCGGCGCCGCCAGCATCAACTCCTGCGGCCGACGCGCGCACTTCATCCCAGACCACCATGCCATCACTGTTGCTGTCGTACTCGCTGAGGAAGAGATCGAAGTCATCGACGAATTGATCGCCGTCAAGATCAATGAAGCCTGTTTCGCTGAGCCCAACGCTCTCACCTGGATGCGACGGACGCAGTCGCGCGTCGCCATCGACATCGTGCGCGGCAATCGCGGTTGCAAGCACTGCAATCTTGGCAGTGAGCGCATCGGACAAGTAGCGAAAGTCGCTACGCCTCACCAGCGGATCACCGTTGGCCGCGGTGAGTTCGCCAGGCTCCGTGCCGTAGCGAGTACCGAGCGGACCGACGACGAGCACATTTTTTCCAATCATCACGCGGTTGGGTGAGATGACGGCGTACTCGATGCGTTTGAGAATTGAAAACTCAAGCGAAAGCGTGCGACGAATTTCGCCGTCAACACCGAGGCTGGTCACGCGAACATGCGTTGTGCCTGGCACGAGTTCGTACATGAGTTGAAACCACAGTCGATCGACATTGGCTTCAAGACGCATTGGGGACGCGATGACGGTGCCGCTTTCGAGAATCTCGGGCAGACCCGCGTGTTCGGCGCTCGGCGCAAATGCAGAGGAATCCGCAAGATGCGCATCGCGAATTGCTCCGCCAAGACCCGCAGGATTCGCCGGTGCCGTGAAGCCATCAGCAGGAAGAATCTCTACGGCGCCGTCGCTGGCGGTGAAATCTCCTGTCCACATGCGCGAGGCAAAACCAGCGTCAACGACGCCCTTTTCGATGATGAATCGTTTGCACTCGCGCGCTAGTCGTCGCTGCGCAAAGACGAGTCCGCTTTCTGCAGCACTTTGCGCGCGGCTCACTTTGAGCGAGCTGTCCGCGGTGCGCAGGTTGCCTTGCGCAACGATCGCCATGGCCGCCGCAAGCGAACCGAAGATGACGAGGAACATCATTGCCAGCACGCTGGCGACGCCGCGCGCGCGAGTGCGCGTGCGTCGTCGTGATGTATGTGTCGAACGCAGTTTCATCAGATGCTCCTCAGCCTCCAGCACAAACAGTGAGACACTTCATTCTTTAACCAGGCGCTAGCCAAGTTACGCGAGTAATTTCGCGCGGCGTCTCGTCAGCAGGTCCTTGATACTCCACGATGACGCGCACGCGCATCATGTCGCTGCTGCCGTCAACAACGACGCCGACGATGTTGAACGGATTAATGTTTTCTACAAACACACGCTGCGACCAACCCTGCATATCTGTGATGGGAATGCCGAGCGAACTGATCGGTCCGTTGCCGAGCGCAGCGGAAAACGCAACGCCTTGGCCATCATCACCATCGAAATCATCGAGGTCGTCGAAGTCTTCGACATCAAGTTCGAATGCTTCAGGTCCCCAAAAAGTTTCACCCGTCACAGGATCATGGCGAGGCATGTGCAGTGTGAGTTCGCGAATTTCGTTACCGAGTCGCTGCCCAGTGCTGGCGTGCGTCGACCACTCGTTTTGCTTAAAAAACGCTTGCTGCGAAGAGATAATCGCCAGCACGCCTGTGCCCACGATGATCGTCGCGAGCGCGGTTTCGATGAGCGTGAAGCCGCGGCGTCGGTGATGCGTAGTGGTCAGTGCAGATCGTTTCATCAAGCACACTCCTTACTTTCCAGACACAAGGCTCGACATCTTGAAGATCGGAAGGATGATCGCCATCGCAATGAAGCCAACGACCGAACCCATGAGCACGATCATGATCGGTTCGATCATGCTGGTCACAGTCTTGATCGCGTCTTTGAGCGCTTTGCTGTAGAAGATCGAAATCTCATCGAGCACTTCGCCGAGCTTGCCCGACTCTTCACCCGCAGAAATCATTTGAATCACCGAACGCGGCAGCAATGTGCTTCGCGAAAGTTGCGTCTGCACTTTCTTACCTTGCTTCACCGCGCCATAGACCGAGCGCCAGAGACGCTTGTAATGACGATTGCCTGAGATGTCGCCGGTGATGGCGATGGTGTCAAGCATGGGCACACCCGCGTTGAGCAGTTCGCCCATCGTTTGCAGCGAGCGGCTGATGTAGAGCGCGCGAAACATACGCTTTATAATCGGCGCAGAGATCTTGAACTTGTCCCACCACAGGCCGCCGAATTCAGTGCGAATGAAGGCGATAAACGACGAGATCGTGACCACCGCAGTCAACAGCAGCAGCCACCAATACTTCACCATGAAGGTGGACAAGCCCATCAGAAAGATCGTTGGTCCAGGCAGCGCGTCTTCTTTACCCTTGAATACGCCCGCAAAACTCGGCAGCACGAAGGTGAGGAGAAACACAGTCGTGGAGATCGCCATGAGCGCGATGATGCCTGGATAGATGCTCGCGCCGATCACCATCTTGCGCGTTTCGATTTCTTGCGCGAGGTACGCCGCGATGCGATCAAGCATCTTCGCAAACGAACCCGACATCTCCGACGCTTTCACCATGTTCACATACAGCGGGCCGAACAACTTCGGATGACGCGTGATCGCTTCGGAAAACTGTTTGCCGCTCTCGACATCCGACTTGATCTGGAACAAGATGCGGCGGAACTTCGCGTTCTGCACTTGCTCGGAAATGCCGTCGAGTGCCGCGCGAATCGAAATACCTGCACGAATCATCACCGCGAGTTGCGTGGTGAAATCGAGAATGTCCTTCGACGACGGACCTGATGTGTAATTGAATTTCCTGAGCGCGGCGCGAAGGTCTTCACCTGCGGCCGCCATCGGAACGAGTTGCACGACATGGTCGCCGCGCGCACGAAGCGCTTGTGCGGCGCCGGCAACGCTTTCCGCAGAAAGCACGCCTGCGGTGAGTTCTCCGCGAGCGTTACGAGCTTGAAATCGGTAGTGCTGCATCGGCATAGGGAATCAAGTGCGTTAGGCGGCGAGTTGGCGATCGAGTTTGTCGGGAAACGCCGCTTGTGCGACCGCGTCTTCACGCGAAATCATGCCGTTGAAGTAGAGCTCGGCAATCGCGTTGTCGAGCGTGGTCATACCGATCGAACGACTGGTCTCGATCACATTGGGAATTTCGTAGGTGCGCGCTTCACGAATGATGTTGCGAATCGCGGGCGTGCACAGCATCACTTCGATGGCGGGGACCATGCCCGACTTGTCGATGCGACGGAACAGCGTTTGCGAAATGACCGCTTGCAGTGTGTTCGCCAACATCGCGCGAATTTGATTCTGTTGATTCGCTGGATACATGTCGACGATGCGCTCGACGGTCTGGCTTGCGTTCACAGTGTGCAGCGTTGAGAGCACCAAGTGGCCAGTTTCTGCAGCGGTGATTGCGAGCGCGGTGGTGTCGAGGTCTCGCATTTCGCCGACGAGAATGATGTCGGGATCTTGACGCAGTGCGTGCTTGAGACCGCTGCCGAAAGTCGGCATGTCCGCGCCGAGTTCGCGCTGTTCGATCAAACACTTCTGACTTTGAAATGTGTACTCGACGGGATCTTCCAGCGTGATGATGTGCTTGCGATAGCGCTCATTCATCGCTTGAATCATGGCGGCGAGCGTTGTCGACTTGCCCGAACCAGTGTCGCCCGTAACAAGCACGAGACCGCGCGGCAAGTAAGTAAGTCGCGTGATCACTTCAGGAAGATTGAGCGAAGCCAGCGGCGGCACCTTGGTGCGAATCGCGCGCATCGCCATGCCGACCATGCCGCGTTGCATGTGTGCATTCACGCGATAGCGGCGAAAGCCAGGGATTTCATAGGAGAAATCGAGATCGAGGTGTTGTTCGAAGTGGCGGCGTTGGTGTTCGTTGGTGATCGACGCAAGAATGCGCCACATGTCTTCGCCCGTGAGGGTTGGCATGTCGAGCGGTTGCATGATGGTCTGCGCGCGAATCATCGGCGCGTGACCACTCACAAGGTGCACATCGCTTGAGTCAGCATCGTTGGCCTTGCGAAGGATCTCGTTGAGAGCGCTGCTGTCGTTGTCGCCTGAAACTTCCATGTTCAAACCTCACTGCATCGAGTTGATGACCCACGACCGAACCGCGAACCATGAACGATGGATCGCAACGAGTGCTTTTCGTCATCGGCGGGAATGAAGGCGTAGTTCAGCGAGCCTGTGTAGGCGGCTCAATTCACGATGATTTGCGTTCGAGTGATTCCGCTCGCGCGTTCGCGCAGGGCCAGAAACATTGCGCAGTCTTCGTTATCCACCTGTAGGCGGTTGTTGTGGCGAACCATCGAGGGGAAGGATCGTGGTGCCAGCGCTTGAAATCGGGACCTCGTAATGAAGGATGCCCGCTTCGTACAAGATGCGCGCGAATGAACTCGGGTCGCGATATCCCAACGAACCAGTGACGGTCCATCCCGACGCGCCGTTGCGCAAACTCGAAAGCGGAACAACCGCAGGGACGGTCGCAGTGACGGTGTGGTTCGGTGGCAGCGCGCGAAGCGCCGCCCAGCGTCCGCCGTAGCGTGCGCCGTCGCTGAGCGTCAGGACATAGTCAAACTCAACAAGCTCAATCTCGTCCTTACCTGTGTTGCGCAGTTCCATCACGACGGCGACTTCTGCAAGGGCGCCATCAGTCCGCGTGAGTTGCACATTCACTGCGCGCGCTTCGGGGCGCGCAAGGCTGCAGGCTGCAAGGCCGAGGCAAGAGGCAAGCATGCCGAGGCGAAAGACGCAGAAACGCGAGTGAGACAGGAGCATCGAAGGGAAATGTAGCACGACTCGCGGCGTTGCCGTGGTGAAGTTGATGAGTGCGCGTGCCGCCTCGCCGTTACCCTCCGTCATATGAGTGCTTTGCTCCCTGAGTTCCTTCGCGTGGCGTGCACGCTCTTGATGGCGTGCGCTGTCAATAGCGCTGCGTTTGCACAACAATCGACGCTTCCTGCGATCAATGATTCGCCCACGGCGCAAGCGCTCTATGACGATGTGTTGGCGCAAGCGAAGGAAAACCCTGATGAAGCCGCACGACTCGCGCGGCGGTTGCTCGATGAGTACGGCGGCAAAGTGCTGCGCGTGAATGTGGACAGCGAGGGCGCAGATTCTGCTGGACTGTTTCGTTCGGTCGCGGATGAAACGGAGCTCTTTCTCCTTGCCTCGCCCACGGTGCTCGCGCGCTTTCGTGAGATGGAAGCGCATTCGGCTGAAAGCATGCTTGCGAATGATGGCGTGAGTGCGACCGCATCGCGTCGTCGATTGACGCACGCTGGTCTCGTAGCAACATTGC
This sequence comes from Planctomycetota bacterium, assembly GCA_003671065.1. Classification (GTDB taxonomy): domain Bacteria; phylum Planctomycetota; class Phycisphaerae; order Phycisphaerales; family SM1A02; genus QWPT01. Next base: position 14,462 of record QWPU01000007.1, read on the forward strand.
GCGCGGCGCAAGAAACATTGCAAGCGGATCGTGCGGCGCAAGCGCTTTCCATGCTCAGTCGCGTCACGCAACATCCTGATCTGCAGGGCGCTGAAGCAGTGGGCTACTACGCGTTGACGGCGAGTGCTGCTGCGCGCATCGGTCTTGATACGCGCCGCGATGAAGCGCTTGCGCAGTTGGCGGTTCTTGCTGCGCAAGGAATTGTTGGTGCCGAGGCAGCGATCGCAAGCGCGCGCGCAACAACGCGTGGCACACAGGGCGTCGTCGCGCGCTCGTCGCTTTCGCTTGGCGATACGACTGAGATTCCCAGTGAAGAGTGGCGACAAGTGTGGTCGCTCGATCTTGATGGCACGCTCTATCGACGCTTGTTCGAAGCACCGATTGCACGATTGAATCCGCGCGCTGCTGACTCTGCGCTGGCCAACGCTGATTGGATGACGACGGTTCCTGTGGTGCTTGGCTCACGCATCTTCTTGAATGAAGGCCAATTCGTGCGTGCGATCGATGTTGATTCGCGCGATGAAGTGTGGTCGCGCGCGCTTGGTAGCGGTGGCATGGAACGAAGCATCGGCAGCGTGAATGATCTCAGCGCGCTCGCCGTCGATGAAGGCGCGTTGGTGACGTATGAAGGTCACGCGTATTCGAACATGCGTAATGCGCCGAGCCGAGTGTGGTGCTTGGATCCGCGCGACGGTTCGGTGCATTGGAGTGTTGATCTCGATCGCTGCGAAGATCGCATTGAACTTGCGGGTCTCTTTCCTGTCGGCACACCGATGTTGTTGCCTGACATCATCGTGGTCTGCGCGCGCAAGCCGACACAGCGCCTCGAACAAGTCGACTGGCTCATCGGACTCAATCGTGTTGACGGCACAATCGTGTGGGCAACTTCGATCGCAGGTGCGCCTGGCACTCGCGCCATTGCAGGTCGACGACAAGCGGGCATGTCGTCGGATGGTGAAGCGATCATCGTTGCGACTCCGCTCGGCGCCACTGCTCGCGTGCGTGCGAGCGATGGTGCGATTGAATGGCTTCGTCGCAGCAGCGTGCCGCTTGGCGAAGCGCGATTTGGCGCGGAACCGTGGGAGATGAATGCGCCTGTTGTGATTGGTGATCGCGTGCTTTCGGTGAGCCCTGATGAAACAGAGATCGTCGCGCTTGATCGTTTGACTGGCGCGTTGATCGACGCGCGTCCGATCGGGCCAGGTACGCAGTGGACGAGTCCGCGCTACTTGATGGTTGCGCGTGCGGCGGATGGCGCCGAGATCGTGCTCGCGATTGGAAATGACATCGCTGCCTTTGACGCGCGCGATCTGTCGAAGCGTCTGTGGCTAGCCAGCGAAAAACTTTCGGGCCTGACTCCAGCGCGCGCAGGATTTGACAATCGCAGCGGCGTGCGCGGACGCGTGAGTGCCGCAGGAAGTGTGCTGCTCGTGCCAGGTCTTGCAGAGTTTCTTGTGCTCAATGCGGGGGATGGCAGCATTCGCGCGCGCATTCTCGAGCAGAAGCCAGGGAATGCCGTGATGCTTGCTGATCGCGTTGTGAGTGTCGGCGACGAATCGGTGCGTGTACTCATGCCACCAACGCGCGCCGAAGAAATTTTGCGCGCGCGTCTTGCTGCGAACCCTGACGATCCTGCTTCAGCCATCGCGCTCTTTGATCTTGCGACGCGCACTTCGCGTTTCACGATTGCGTTGGAATCAGCGCGCGCAGCGCAACTCGCGTTTGAACGAGGCAAGGGCAGTGAAACGCTGCGTGAGGAACTCATTGAGCATCTCATTGCACTTGCGTCAATCAGCATGGAAAGCGGTGACGCGGCGTACGCGATCATCAACGCGCTCGCTGATACGCCGAAGCTTCGCGTGCGCACGGCGCTTGCCAACGGAGATTTCTTGCGCAGCGCTGGTCGAATGGGTGAAGCGGTGGAGTTGTGGCGCGCGCTTGCGGCGCAAAGCGCTGTTCATCAGGAGCTCTACGCAACAACCGGCGCGAGTCGATCAGTTCGTCTCGAAGCGCTTCGTCGCATCGCGCAATTTAGCGCGCGCGATACTGAACTTATCGCAACATTCGAAGCGTCTGCCGCGGCCGCGCTTGCGCTCTTGAACACGCAGACGCCGACCTCCGCGCAACTCATCGACTGCGCGATGGCGTTTCCGCGCACCGAGGCAGCGGTCAGTGCGAGTCGCGCAGCAGCGGCGAGTTTGACAGCGACCGCAGCGCGCGCAGCGCTCACCGCGACGCTCGAAGAATGCCTCATTCCGCCCGCGCGTCGTGAACTCGTCGACACTCTGCGCGACGCGATCGTCGAGTTAGCGCTTCCCGCACATCGCGACGCACTGCGCGCGCAACTCGATCGCCGCATCGGACAACTGCTCGTCGCCAGCGGCGTGCTCGAGCCGCAGCGAAACGTGCGCACCGTGCGATATCCAAGCATCGGGCTTGATCCAGACATCGGCCTCAATCCAGGCAAAGCCATTGAGTTGCGCGGTCGTGTCGCGCGCTTCGACGGCAACGCGCTCGATCAACGCGACCCGTCGCTCATACTCTCCGTGCTTGACGGCTCACTCACGCGACTTCAACCATCAACCGCAACACCCGTCACGCTTGAGCCTTCATGGCGGCTGCGGCTTGATGATCGCGATCCCATCGTGCTGTGGGCGCGTGATCGAATCGTCGTGTGGCAAGCCGCAATCAGCATTGGCGAGAGCGCGACAATTGTTGATCCGACGACGGGCGCCGTGATCTACTCAACACCAAAGTCCACAGCGCTCTGGATTGACGCCGACGCCGCTGGCGCCGACGGCGGCGACGGCCCTGGCACGAACGTCGGACCAGGTGGCGAAATCTTCATCCCTTCACAAGTCCTCCCTCGCTGCGACGGCGAATCGCTCGTGCTCATTCGTCGCGGCGGACAGATCGCGCGCTTCGGCGTGGGCGACGCGCTGCCAACTCCGACAACAAGCCGAGGCATTCTCTCGCGCATCTACACCGCTTCGCTCTACGACGGTCTCGTGACAATCGCAGGCCGCGGCGTTGACGGCGATTCGCCAACATCCACCGTCGCCGTTCTCGACGCACGCACGCTTGAGGAGCGCACGCGCTTTCAAACCGCCACGGGTGAAGATGTGCGTTGGGCTTTCGCAACAGCGCTGGGCGAAGTCTTCGTCGGCACCATGAGCGGCATCGAGCGTTGGACCATCGACGCGGCGGGGCTTGCGCATGTGGTCCTCGCCACCACCACCAGTCGTGCGGTCGCCACCGATTCTCCGATCCTTCTTGGGGGAAATCTCCTCGTCGCCGCGCAAGATGATCGTCCAACCCTGATCCCGATCTTCGAGGGCGATGCCCGCACCGTCGACTTCCCTGATTCCCAAGAACCTGGCGCGATGGCGGGCGCTTCGCACACGCTCCGCGGACTTATCCCCGTCCCCGAAGGCGTCGTCGTGCACGCGACCGACCGTCTGATGCTGCTCTCCTCCACGGGCGAAATCGCAGGCGTCGACAGCTCGTCCCGCGAGCGAAATTACGCCTTCGCCCTCCCAACCGACCAAGGAGTTCTCCTGCTCGATGGCATGGCGGCGCGTCAAGTTGCCCCGGCGGATGGGGCTGTGCGGATCGAGTTTCCCTACATTCTGCAGCACCTTTCGCGCACGCAAGGATTGCGCATCGAAAGCCCCGCCTTTGAGCTGCGCTGCTCGGGTCAGAGGGTCGACCGAGCACTTTTGAGCGACGGTTGGTTGCTGCTCTCTTCCAACTTTGGGCTGACCGCAGTTCCTTTGCAAGAAACTCGAATAGTCACCCCGCCTTGAGGCTTGACAGGAGCGGCAATTGTCGGGACAACTCCCCCCGTTCCCTCGACGAAGGTCGGGGGAGAAGGTTGAGAAAAAAGGACCGATGGATCTCTCAGCAGGGATCCACCGTACGACCGATAGAGGGCGGTGCAACTGATCTTGATTGATCGGTAACGCGCACCGCTCAGTCGCGGTCATTTCATCTCAGAACTCGTGCAAGATTTCGACAGGAACCGATCACCTATGTTTGCAGAAGAAGACATCGTCAACGCAGCCGCCCGCGACACCCGACACGACAACAGTGGCCTCGCCGCAGCACTCAGTTTCACCTCTGATCTGTGCACCGCAGAGCGATTCATTGCAGTATCGCAGCATTCGTGCTGTTTCTTGCCGAACGCTTACGAACCATTTCCTGTGCTCGAGCACGAAGTGACCGTCATCAGCGCTCGCGATGAAGACGGCGATGAAGCGTTTGAACTCGATGATGACGACGATGACTTCGGCGACGAAGAAGAATTCGGCGATGAGGATGCCGAGGAAGACGACGACGACGAAGACGAGGATGAGGACGAGGACGAGGACGACGACGACGACGAGGAAGACGACGAACTCGAAGAAGAGGAAGATGAAAAAGACGACGACGAGAAAAAGGACGATGACGACGAAGACGAAGAAGACGAAGAAGACGAAGAGAAGAAGAAGTCAAAGGACGACGATGAATTCGGCGACGAGGAAGACGATTTCCTTGACGACGAAGATCTTGATGACGATGACAAGGATTGAGACGACAAGGATTGATGTGACAAGGATTGATGTGACAAGGATTGATGTGACAAGGATTAAGACAGAAGAACCCAGCGAATCAATTACACAAATTCACACGACGGCGGATCAACTCCGCCGTCGTTTCTTTTGAGATGTTCGTGTTGTTTCTAGCTCCCTAACTGCGGCAATCGTGCCAGCAGCAAGCGCACGCCGAGTCGAGCGCCCTCGCGCTCTGGCGCGACGAGTAGGACGCTCGGCGCGCCATCAATTATGCGGCTTGCGCGTGGCACGGCGACCGAATCAAGCAGCACCGTTCCATGCTCGCTCGATGCAGCCGCGAGTGCATCGTCCGACGCGTGCATTCGCACTTTGCCCGCTTGCAGCAGCGCATAGCGGCGCGCATCAACGCGACCAAACGCAAGCACGGAACTCGCAAACGGTCGCAGGCCATCAACATCATTCCATCGCGCGAGCGTGTTGAGCGTTGGATGGAAGAAGATCCAATCCGCACCATCCGCGCCGTCACGCGCACCTTGCGGCGCGAGCATCTTGAGCGCGGTTTCATCGTTGCCGCGATCGCTCAACACAAGACGCACGAGCGATTGCCGGAACGAATCGTCGCTCGTTGGATCGGCTGACGCGAGTTCGAGCATTCCATCGCGCAACGAAATCGCACACACTCGACGCGCGTCAGCAGTAAACACGGGGAGGATGTAACTGCGCACGCCATCCCCGAGAAGTTTCGATGTCGTACCTTCACGACGCACTACAAGATCGAAGGTGCGATCTTGTTTCTCACGCGACGAATACGCGAGTTCACCTGCAGGACCGAAGATGCCAAACGCATTCACGCGACTGTCTTGCACGAGCCATTCGGGCTCACCGCCGTCCCAGTTGATGCGACCGATCCAGCGCGCGCCATCGCTGCGCGGACTCTCGATCAAGAAGCCCGAGGCATCACTGCTGCGACCAAGCACGAAGCCACTTTCCGTTTCGCCAAGACGCACGAGTCCGCGATCATCCGCGCGATACATCGCAATGCGCGAGGCTTTCGGCGCGCGCTGCCCGTTGCGTGCAAGCAGCGTGCTGAGTTCAGGCACAGCACCGACTTGCACCGCGAAGTAGCGCCCGTCGGGCGAAAAGAGCGGCAATGTGAAGCCGTCGGTTGGCACGAATCCAAGCGGTCGAAGATCAAGGCTCAGCGCGCTTCCAACCACCGCGCCTGGAGCTCCTGGCGCGCGCACAGGATTGTCGCTCACGCGTTCGCCCTTGGCCATCGTGCTCGGTGGCTTCACGGGCGCAAGCGGCTGCGCGGGGCGCTGCGAGCGCGTGCAGCCGAAGAGGACCGCGGTCATCACGACAACATGCACCCCTGTACGCAACGCACCCGCCGCGAAGAATCGCGACGGGTGCGAAAGTGTTTGCGAACGGTGCGTCACGAGCGCGCGCCTCTTACGGCGTGCCCTTCTGATTCACATCGGTACCTGTCATCTCATTGATCGGCTCAAGCGCTGGCTCCACTGGTGGCGCCAAGGACTTGCCGTTCTTGATGTCCTCAAAGAACTGTGCTTGCTGGAACATTCCGTTTGAGCCCTTCTCGAGAGGCTCTTGCAACATGCGCAAGCGCGAGCGTTCATCTTGGTTGAAGTTCGTATCGTTCGCGTCAGGATTCTCAACGACGAGTGGCACAAGGAAGACGACGAGTTCAACAACTTCCTTCTGTCGTTGGGTCGAACTGAACAGCGAACCAATACCTGGAATGTCTCCGAGGAACGGAATGCGGTCATCAATAATCGTCTCTTGCTCGCGGCGAATGCCCGAGATCACGATGCACTGACCGTTCTTGACGGTGACATGCGTGTTGGTCTGGCGACGATCGATCACAGGGTTCTGATTGAACGATGCAGTCGAGGCCGAGAGATTCGACAACAGAATCTCGACTTCCATGTTCACATTGTTGTCTTGCGTGATGCGAGGTCGCACATTGATGCCGACGCCGACGAAGGTCTGGCTATATGAGTTCTGCGTCGTGCCGCCGGTGCCAAAGCCCGAGGTTTCACCAGTGAGCAGCGACACATCTTGACCAGCTTGGAACTTTGCTTCTTTATTGTCGGAAGTAAACACGCGGGGTTGCTGCAGAATGCGCACGCTGTTGTCAGTGGACAACGCTTGCAGGGCGAAGCCCATGTCTTCGCCTGTTGTGATTTCGAGCGTGCTCGAATCAAACCACGGTGACGCGAAGTTTGCGCCGTCAGGGTCGCCCTTCTCAAGTGCCAACGACATCGAACCAGAAACGCTGTTGTTGCCACCGTTGAGCGGTGCAGCAAGGTTGCTACCAACGCGCGCGCCCCAAGAAAAGCCGTCGCCGACTTTCACTTCAGCAAGCACGGCAGTGATCAGCACTTGACGACCTGGCTTGTCGAGTTGATTGATGATCTCGATCACCTTCTTCTCAACTTCTGGCGGCGCCATCACGAGCACCGAGTTCTGCGTTGGATTCGGTACGACGCGCGAGCGACCAATGAGCGCGCTCACTTCTTGCACAGCACCACCGCCAGCACCGCTGCCTGCACGCGCGCCTTGCCATGGGAAGCGCATCTGTTCGCTTCCGCCGCCACCACCTGGATCGAACGCGCCGCCTGTGCCACCTTCGCCACCCGACACCGAGTTGAAGTTGTCGAGGCCTTCGATGCCTTCTTCTTGAATACGCATACCGCCGCCTTCAGAACCACTGGCAGCAAGAAGCGTGTTGAGAATCTCGCTGAGTTCGACTGCGCCTGCGTGCTTGAGCGGCACATTGACGGGAAGACCCGAGTCAAACGGTTGATCGAGTTCTTCGATCCATCGATCGAGCCACTCATAGTTTTCTGGAGTCTTCGAAATCACGACGAGGCGATTCGAATCGGGATAGGCCTCGATGGAAAAGATGCCTTCGACAGCAGCAACAGGCGAACCTTCTCCGCCGCCTTGCGCGACTTGTCGCCCTGCGAAGGCGCGATTCTGCTGACCTCCGCGAGCCGCGCCGCTACTGCCACTACCGCCACCAAGCAGCGTGCTGAGCAGATCGCGCACCTTCGATGGATCCGCATACTTGAGGTCGTACACGCGGAAGATGCTGCCTGAGGAATTCGGTGGAAGATCCCACGCGCTCGCCACAAGACGGCGAATCTCAGTGAGCACATCAGGCGTCGCGCGCACGGTGATCGAGTTCATCGATGCGAGCACAGTGACGATGAGTTCATTGCCGCCACCAGCCGCATTGGGATTTCCTGGCTGATTTTGCGCAGGATTTCGTTGCGCGCGATTCTGATTGTTCGCGCCGCCCGTGGTGCGACCACCACCAGAACCAGTGTCAGCGAAGAGGTCTTCGATGATGGTCTTGATCGCGCTCGCATCTTGGAATTGCAGACGAAAGGTTTCGGTCGCGTAGTCATCCCACGCAGGCACATCAAGCATGTTGATGAGCGTTTGCACTTTCTTCGCAAGACCAATGTCGCCCGAGAGAATGATCTGGTTCGAATCGCCGTCAGCGCTGAGCTTCGCGTAATCCTCAGGGATCAGGAACTCAATTCGATCGAGCACATCGGTCGAGCGCGATTGACGCAGACGAAACACCTTCGTCACAAACAAGCCGTTGTCCGGCAGCAACATCACATCTTCTTCAGGCCCAAGCACGACACCAGGTTGCGTCTTAATGAGATCGGTTTGCAGGCCGATATGAATCATGTCTGCGGTTTCAGTGACGGCAAGACCATTGACCTTGAGCGACTGAAAGATGTAATCGAGCGCTTGGCTCTTTGGAATTTCGCGATCACCAACGAGCGTGACCTTTTGGCTGCTCAGTTCGGAGGTCTTGTAGGAGACATACTTTCCAGTCCACTCGTAGATGAAAGGGATGAGCTCGGGAATGCTCGCGTCTTTGAAGGCGAGTTTGACCATCTTGTCATCAAGCGTTCGACGACCTTCACGCACACCGCGCAATTGCGAAGGCGGTGTGACCTGCGGTGGATTTGGTTGGTAGCTCACGACGGTGCGAGGGTCGGAGTCTGTGGCGTTGGCCTGCGGTTGCGGCGTGGGAGTTGCAGCCGTGACGGGAGTCGCTTGCGGTTGAGCAGCGGGCACAGGCGCGGAAGGCGCAGCAGGGTCAACGACCGCTGGTGTTGCGGGCACGGGCGCGGTTACCGCAGGAACATCTTGCGGCGTCGCGCTCGGTTGGGCGCTCGGTGCGGGCCGCGGCAATTCGTTGCGCATCGCGGCCGCGAGTGGAGTTGCCATCGCGCCGAGAAGCGTGAAGGCTGCGGTGGTTCGAACGATCTCACTGATGGAAATCGCGCGGAAGAAGTATGGATTTGAACGCAAGGGCAAACTCCTAGTCTTGGCTGTGGTCGGTGAGACTACAGCGATGCTGTCAGTACTGTCGGGTGCCATCTACCGTAAACGGTTGATGTGATGTGTTTCTGAGTGCAGTCTTCCTTCGGTGAGTTCCGATGCATCTCGATGATGCACCTTCACAACTCACCGCCAACTCTCAGCCGCCGCGATTGACGCGCGCCTGAAGTTGGTTTCGTTCGTGATCGAGCCGAGCTCGGCTGTGGTCATCAACATTCCATGCATCGGTCCCCGCAATTGCGCGAATGGCGCGCTCGGCTTCGGGCACGCTCATGGCGCT
>QWPU01000070.1:0-907 GCA_003671065.1 Planctomycetota bacterium
TCGCGGCGTGGGGAGCGTGAGTACAGACCGTGCAAACCCGATTGGCGATATCCTCGCCACACGCATGCAACAGCCAAAGACTATTGACATTCTGATGATCACCTATCGCAGGCCGCATTACACGCGGCTTGCCCTCACGCGACTCCTCGAGACATGCAATGAGCACATGCGTGTGTGGCTCTGGCACAACGGAGATCACGCGGAAACACTGGAACTCGTGCGGAGTTTTGAGTCGCATCCGCGCGTGCATCGCTTTCATCACTGCCCAGAAAACGAGCGGCTGCGTGTACCGACCAATTGGCTGTTCACCGAATCCAAGGGCGATTTTGTCACCAAAGTAGATGACGATTGCCTCATGCCGCTCGGTTGGGGCGAGACGCTCGTGCAAGCCATGCAGGACGAACCGAGCTTCGGCATCCTCGGTTGTTGGCGATTTCAGCCAGAAGACTTTGATCCCACAATCGCGAACTGGAAGATTCAGACCTTCGGACGCCATCAAGTGTTGCGCAACATGTGGGTCGAGGGGAGCGGCTATCTCATGCGCCGAGAGTGCGTGCAGAAGGCGGGAATCATCGGGCCGAGGGAGTCGTTTAGTGGCTATTGCACGCGCGTGGCGTTGCTTGGATATGTCACGGGCTGGTATTGGCCCCCGCTGCGCCAGCCTCATCTCGATGATCCGAGAGAGCCGCTGAGCGCCATCAAGACCGATGCAGATTTGCTCGCGAATTTGCCGCTTTCGGCACAACGCGTAGGCATTCTCACACGAGCCGACTGGGCCAAGCGGTTGCAACGCAGTGCGCGAGTAGTCCAGCAAGCGTCGATCGACCCACGTGATTACCGCGGGCTGCGCAAGAAATTCAGACACGGCCTGATCTGGCGCAAGAAGCAGCTCGGCGTGGATCGGCAC
>QWPU01000070.1:917-4757 GCA_003671065.1 Planctomycetota bacterium
ACGACCTGCCACGGTGCAGCCGCGTGCGCGCGATGTCACGGCGGCAATTCAGTTTGCGTTCGCGCATCTCACGCAATCACAGGCGCCGACGATGGCGGCGAATCTTGCGTTTCGCACGCTGTTTGGCATGTTGCCCGTGCTCGTTGTGGCGACGATCGTGACGCGCGCGTTGCTTGGTGATGGGTTCAATGAACTCGTGGCTAACGCAATCGAGACGCTTGGGTTGCATGACATCGCCGTTGCGCAACCGCAAGACGCGACGGGTAGCAGCGTGCCGCTCGGTGCGTGGATCGAATCGCTCGTGCGCGAAGCTGGCACCATTGATCTCAGCGCGATCGGATTTGTCGGCGCGCTGGCGGTGATCTTCAGCGCAGTCTGGACGATGGTCGCCATCGAAGCGAGTTTCAATGCGATCTATCGCGCGCCGAGCGGACGATCAATCGTTCGGCGCGTGCTCATCTATTGGTTCGTGATTACCGCGGGGCCCGTGCTTCTCGCGGCGATCCCCTTTGCGTTTCGCTGGCTCGGTGCGCTCGTTGGCAGCGACAGTTTCGCATCGCTCGCATTCATGCGCCTCTTCGAATTGATCGGCGGCTTTATGAGCGTGTGGCTGCTGATCAGTGCGGCCTATGCAACGGTGCCGAACGCCAAAGTGAATCTGCGCGCGGCGATTCTTGGGGCGTTCGTCGCCACGCTGCTCATCGAACTCGGCAAGCGCTTTCTCGGGGCGTCACTTGCTGGAAGTTTTTCCGCGAGTCGACTCTATGGCTCGCTCGGACTCGTGCCACTCTTCATGATGTGGGTGTATCTCATGTGGCTCGCAGTGCTGTTTGGCCTGCAAATCTCGGCAATTCTGCAGAGTTTCTCGCGCAACGGTCGCATGCTCGCAAGTGCTGCCAACACGACCGACATCTTTGAACCGAGTGAAGCGATCCCGTGCTTCCGAGCGATTTGCGAACGATTCCGCACAGGAAACGGCGCGTCGATTGACACACTCGTGCGCAACTGCGCCGTGACGCCGAGTGTCGCACGCGAACTGCTCGCGGCGTTTGAGCGTCACGGTCTCGCGCATCGCATCGACGGTGATGATCGTCGCTTCTCGCCATCACGACCGCCTGAATCGATTCGCCAAGGCGACGCGCTGCGCGTGGGCTTCGCGCTCGTCGACGGCGGCGTGGAACTGCAGCTCCACGACGAAATCGCCGAGCTGCGCAAGGTTCAACTTGCGCAACTCGGCGAACGATCGTTTTAGATGTGCCGCGCCCTTACGGGCAGGCGCCCCACGCGCCAAGCACTGCAGACAGATCAGCGGCATTTGTGGTGCCATCACCATCAACATCGCCATCAATCGTGCCCCACGCGCCAAGCAGCGCCGAGAGATCTGACGCGCTCACTCCACCGTCGCCATCAAGATCTGCTGGACATGGATTCTTCGTGCCGCCACCAGGAAGTTCGATGACTGCAATGTGCGCGTAACTGCCGCCTGAAAGTTGGAGATCGTTCCATTTGCCCGAGGAACCAAGCATTTCCGCGTAGTCCTCAAGGCCTCCTGAATTGTTCGGCTCGCCTGCGTTCCAGTTGGTGTACTTCGCTGGCGAACCATCGGTCCATTGGAACATGCCTTCAACCGCCACATCGTTGAAGCCGATCCAGATGCGACGATCAACGCCCGCAAGGTTGCCGAAATTGCCATGCACGAAATCCTGCTCGGCCTGATCGTTGATCGAGGTGAGATGACCACCAAGCGCAACCGCGAGCGCTTCAGATGCGTCGAACGCACCACCAGCCACCGCAACATAACGCACGCCCGTTGACTTGTCGGTGATATCAGCAAGCAACGCGATCGGCCCAACGGTCATCGTGCCAGCGCCGAAATTCGTCACGCCAAACGCACCGAGACGAATGAGATAGTGCTCACCAGCAACGGCTCCGAACGAGACCGTTGTTTGCAGCGTGCAGTTGTCATCGCTGCACGCGATCACAGGCGAAGCGCAATCGCTGCCGCCGTAAATCGCGATCTTGGAATCGAGTGTCGTAGCCGTGCATGTTGACACTTCAACAATGAACGACTCGGGCGCCGTGAAGTTGAACCACACATCATTGAAGATCTGTTGGTTGCCGAAGAAGGTGCAGAGCACATCGGCGGCGCCATCGGTCGTGGAACCGACGGTGTCAAATGAGTAGGTGCCGTAGCCCTTGAGGCGTTGCGCGGCGGCGCAATCATTCGCGCCTTGCGCAAACGAAACAATCGTGACCGCTGACGCAGCGAGCGCGGCAAGGCCAAACACACAGTGGGACGAAATTTTCACAGGCCATCTCCTTAAAAGTTCAAACGAGCCGCCAGTGATCGGCAGCGCTAGTGCAGTATTGAGCCAATCACGCGCGATGCAAATGGACACTGTCCATTTCGCGCAGGTTTTCGCCCCGTCCCACCCAAAGCTCGAGAAATCGAGGCGTTTGCCCGCAATATCTCGACATCTCCTGCCGTTTCTTTGTCGATGTTTGCCATGATGTCATCCATGCGACTCTCTCCGCTCGCCTTTCTCTTAGGAAGCCTTTGCCTCTCGCCACTCGCGGTCGGCCAGACTATGGCGCAAGACCCACCGATAGAGGCGATGGATGGCTCGACGGAACCGATGGCGCCACTTGACGAGGCGCCCGCACTGACCGCTGACGAGCTCAAGTTTTTTGAGTCGAAGATCCGACCGATCCTCATCGCGAATTGCTACGGCTGCCACTCGGTTTCGGGTGGTAAGTCAAAGGGCGGTCTGCGCCTCGACACGCGCGACGCGATGTTGCGCGGAGGCAAGAGTGGACCAACGATTGTCGCGGGTGATCTTGATTCGAGTCTGCTGATTCGCGCAGTGCGCTATGACGACCCAGAGACTTCAATGCCGCCTGATGGCGCGCTCAAAGCCGATGAAATCAAATTGCTCGAGCAATGGGTTTCGATGGGTGCGCCTGATCCGCGCGTGGAAGCTGCTGATACCGACGCTGCGTCACAGACCGCGTCGCCAGGAACTGCGCATCGTTGGAGTGCGCAGGACATCGCGGATGGCAAGTCACGGCACTGGTCGTACAAGCCAGTCGTTGCGCACACTGCTCCAGAGGTGAATGAGAAGACTTGGCCAACGAGCGCGATCGATGCGTTTCTTCTCGCAGAGATGGAACGCAAAGGTCTCACGCACGCAAACGATGCATCAAGCAACACGCTGCTGCGCCGCGCGAGTTTTGATTTGACTGGTCTTCCACCTTCAGCCTCGGCGCTTGCAACATTTGGCGCCGACACATCTCCTGAAGCATTCGCGCGTGCAATTGATGTGATGCTTGCAAGTCCGCAATTCGGTGAGCGCTGGGGTCGTCACTGGTTGGATGTCGCGCGCTATGCGGAATCAAGCGGCAAAGAATCAAACATCACGTATCCGCATGCATGGCGTTACCGCGACTATGTGATCAACGCGTTCAACACCGACAAACCATTCGATCGTTTCCTTGTTGAGCAACTCGCAGGTGACTTGTTGCCTGCAGCGACTGACGCACAACGCGCTGAGCAGATCGTCGCGACGGGCTATCTTGCCGTTGGCACAAAGAGCCACAATGGCCGTGGAAAACCGCAGTTTCAGATGGATCTTGCTGACGAGCAGCTCGATGCGACAACGCAAGGCATGCTTGGTCTGACCGTCGCGTGCGCGCGTTGCCACGATCACAAGTTCGATCCGATTCCGCAGAAAGATTACTACGCCGTCGCTGGGATCTTCTTATCAACTGACACGCGCTATGGAACTTTCGAAGCGCAAGGGAACAATCATCCGGCGCAGTTGATCGCGCTTCCTGCGCAGT
>QWPU01000070.1:4767-11588 GCA_003671065.1 Planctomycetota bacterium
CGAAACATTCTCGCGACCGCTGCGCAACGCGCCGACGACGAAGCCGCCAAAGGTGAAGCGCTCATGGCGCAAGCCATTGACGCTCGGCGTAAAGGCGAAGATTTGCCTGCGAATCTTCAGCAACAAGCGCAGCGTGCACGCGCGGCCGCTGGACTCTCGAGGAACATCAACAGTCTTGAGAGCCGCTACGACGAACGCGGTGCTCCGACTGACAAGAATCTTGTCGCGATGGGCGCGGTGGATCGCAGCATGCCGCTCAACGCGCGTGTGCTTGATCGCGGCGAACTCGATAAGCCCACGACCGTTGTGCATCGCGGCTATGTGCAAGTGCTCTCCGACGGCGACGAGGCGTTCATCGCGAAAGGCAGCGGTCGACTCGAACTCGCAGAGTGGATCGCCGATGACGCGAACCCACTCACCGCGCGCGTCTGGGTCAATCGTGTGTGGCTGCACCTCTTCGGCAAAGGTCTCGTCGCTACACCCGACAACTTCGGCATGAGCGGTCAAACGCCTACGAATCCCGAGCTTCTTGATCATCTTGCCACGCGACTGATTGCAAACAAGTGGAGCACGAAACAACTCATTCGCGAAATCATGCTCACGCGCGCGTATGGCATGAGCAGCGCCTACGACGCGAAGAACGCGGAGATCGACCCCGACAATGACTTCGTGTGGCGCATGCCGCAAAAACGCCTTGAAGCAGAGGCGCTGCGCGATTCGATGTTGGTGGCGGCTGGTTTGCTCGATCCAACGCCGCGCAATGGTTCGCCTGTCAATTTCACTGAAGGCGGCGCGCGTGGACCAGCGCAAGATCGCATCTTCGCAACCGCCGCCGCGCAAGGCAGCGACAATTTCCGCAGCGTGTATTTGCCCGTGATGCGTGACAAGATTCCTGAAGCACTCGAAGTGTTTGATTTCGCGGAGAGCGCGTTCGTCACGGGGCAACGCGACACCACCAATGTGCCGACGCAAGCGTTGTTCCTCATGAACAGCGCGGAGATCGCGCGCATGAGTGATGCGTTTGCGCAGCGCGTGGTCGAGTCGTCACCGAAAGAGACGGAGCAGATTGCAGCGGCGTTCATGATCGCGCTCGGTCGCACACCGAGTCCAAGCGAGTCGCGCGCGTGTCGACAGTTCATCGATGACTTCCGCAAAGCAACCGCGAAAGACGCCGCGATCGAAGCGAAGTTGAACCCTCCGCAGAATCAAGCATCAAACGGAAATCGCCGCGGACAAAATGCACGCGAGCGCATTCGTGAACGCATGCAAGCGAACAACGCGAACGCGGCAACTGCGCCAACATCGCTTTCTCCCGCCTACTCCGCACTCTGCCAAGCGCTGTTCTTAAGCGGCGAATTCCGAACCGTCGACTGATCTCACACGCACGAACCGAGCATCTCATGAGCGACCTCTGCTGCAACCGTCTCCCCACCGCTGTGTCTCGCCGTGACATGCTGCGCCTCGCCGCGTGTGGCTTCGGCTCCGTCGCCTTTGCTGCGATGGCGAATCGTGCCTCAGCGCTCTCGATCTTCGATGACGACACGAAGCAGAACACAAACCCTCTCGCGCCGAAAAAGCCGCACTTCGCCGCGAGAGCCAAGCGCGTCATCTTTCTCTGCATGGCAGGCGCGCCGTCGCATGTCGACACCTTCGACTACAAGCCAGAACTCGCGTCGATGGATGGCAAGACCTATCGCGGCAACGCAAAATTGCTCGCAAGCCCCTGGAAATTCAAGCAGTCAGGAAAGTCAGGCTTGTGGATCAGCGATCTCTTTCCAAACATCCAGAAGCAAGCCGATCAACTCTGTCTCCTGCGCGGCATGAAGGCCGAGATTCCCGCGCACGCACAAGCGTCGATTCAAATGCACACTGGCTCGTTTCAATTTGTGCGTCCATCGATGGGCGCGTGGGCGCTCTATGGGCTCGGCACTGCGAACGAAAATCTTCCGGGCTTCATCGCGATCAATCCACGCGGCGACAACGGCGGCGCGCAGCTTTATGGCAGTGGCTTCCTTCCTGCGAGTTACCAAGCGACGCCCGTGCGTCTAGGTGGCGGGCGCAACAATGGTGGCGGCGGCGGTCGTGGCCAAACTGCAACGAGCAGTGACGCGATTCCACACATCGACAATCCACGCATCGGCACCAACGCGCAGCGCGAGCAACTCGATCTCGTGCAACGGCTCAATCGCGAACGACTCAAGCACGAGAAGCACGATCGCGAACTCGAGGGTGTGATCGAAAGTTACGAACTCGCTTTCCGCATGCAAGCGGAAGTGCCTGATTTAGTGGACTTTGCTGACGAAGACCAGAAGACGCTCGACATGTACGGCGTCGGTCAAGCGCCCACCGATGACTTCGCGCGCCAGTGTTTGCTCGCGCGTCGCTTTGCTGAAAAGGGCGTGCGCTTTATTGAAGTGAGTCACGGCGGCTGGGACACGCATCGCAACTTGCGCACTGAACTCGAGAGTCAGTGCAGCGAAATCGATCAACCGATCGCTGCGCTTCTCACCGATCTCAAGCGTCGCGGCATGCTCGACGACACGCTCGTCCTCTGGGGCGGCGAATTCGGTCGCACGCCCTACGCACAAAACGGCGACGGCCGCGATCACAACGCCAAAGGCTTCACCATGTGGATGGCTGGCGGTGGAGTGCAAGGCGGCCTGAGCTACGGCTCAACCGACCCAACAGGCGCTGAAGCCGTCGAAGGCGTGATGGACATCCACGATTGGCACGCGACGGTCATGCACCTGAGTGGCATCGATCACGAGCGCCTGACGTACCGCCACGCTGGCCGCGACTTCCGCCTCACCGACGTGAAGGGCAAGGTCAACACGGACATTGTGAAGGCGTAGTCAGGCGATTTACATCACAACTATCGCGAAAGCGCGAGCATCTCCCTGAGTGGCAGTGCTCGCGCTGTTCCCAACATACATCGGCAGCGGATCAACGAATTCGTCGTCGCCGAGCACCTGCGGAGAGGAGCAACAGAATCGCCGTGCTTGGTGCTGGGATCGTGGGGAAGTAAATGTCATCGACGATGCCTGAGAAGGATGAAAACCGATCAAACGCGAAGTCGGTCACAAACCCCGTGGTTCCATACTCAGCCTGATTCGAATCTTGGTAATTCAGCAACAACACATCGCCTAAGTAGAAGTAGTAGAGCGCATGATTTCCACCATAACGAATTGGACCGACCGCAAATGAGTGAATCGGTTCGTTGAATTCGTAGACTAGATGGGTTCCACGCCAGCCCCACCCCCTGAGCCCTCCGTTGTCGCGGAAAGTTGGTAGGGCTGGCGGATTGCTGTTCGCCATAAGCGAGAAAGCCATCGGATCTCCGAGTAGCAGGTCAAGCGTCATGCCTTGAGCAGCGTAGTGATCTGGTTGAATTTCACCTAAAGGGCCGTCATCCACAAAGTCAATCGTGGTGACAGGACCAACCGCCGCGCTCCACGCAGCGAAATCATTGCGATACACAGTGATTGCGCCGTGCGCAGGCGAGACCAGAGTGGTCCACACACTCACTACGACTGCCGTCAGCGCGCTGATTCCCGTCAAACTCAATTCGTGTTTCATTGTGATTCCTCTACTGCATTGATGATCGCGTGCATTGTCTCGCATGTGCAGTGCAACAGCGCACCGTCCATGTCACGAGCCGCGGCACAGAAATGGCTAGCACAATCGAATCCAAAAACTTCAAGCGCCGTACGAAGTGTTGCGGCTTGCGCGTCACCCTTCTCGTGATGCAACAACATGAGCGCAGAGAACTCTGCGAGACCTTCCGAGATGATGTTGCCACTAACGAACGCGGCTTCGGCGAGCACAGGTAGACAAGAGCAGCAAAATCGCCGTGCTTGGTGCGGGAACGACGCCGAAATGGATGTCGTCGACTTTGATAAATGACGTGGCGACTCGATCAAAGGGAACATCGCTCACTGCGCCGATTGTCCCAGCGAAGTAGTTGTAACTGAAAAACCCAACTTGTTCATCGCCAAGATAAAAATAACAATAGAAACTGTTCGCTTGAGTCGCCGTTGCTGTGCGTGCGAACGAGTAGATAGGCTCACTAAACACGAACGCTAACGCGGAGTTGAATCCAGGTGCGACCCCCAGCAGCCCTCCGTTATCGTGGAACTGTCCTGCGTATCCTGGCGAATCGTTCGTGAGCCGATTCCAATTGGAGTAGGGCGGAGAAGAGGGTGCCCAAGACAAGTCGAGCGTAACGCCTTGAGAGATGTAATGGTCGGCAAACACCCAAGCTGGTGGTCCCGGCTCGACGAAATCTACGGTCGTTGTCGCGCCCGCTGCAGCACGCCAAGCGTCGAGTTGATTCACGAAAACCGTGAGTGCGGCGTGCCCCTCGCTTGAGGACATGTAGACCGCGACGGCGAGAATCAGACCAAAAGTTCCACGGGAGTTGAGATGAGATAGCTGCTTCATTGTGATTCCTCTACTGCATTGATGATCGCGTGCATTGTCTCGCATGTGCAGTGCAACAGCGCACCGTCCATGTCACGAGCCGCGGCACAGAAATGGCTAGCACAATCAAATCCAAAGGCTTCGAGTGCCGTACGAAGCGACTCCGGCGCATCGTCAATACCTGGGAGTTCTTCAGAGATGCAGAAGTCGCCGCCGCACGCAAGGCGCAGTCCAGTTGTGCCCCATTGACCGAGCAAGACCGCCAGATCCGACGCGCCAATGATGCCGTCGTGATCAAAATCTTGACCCATCGACGAAGTGGATCCCCAAGCTGCGAGCACAAACGATAGATCCGCAGCCCCGACGAGTAAATCGCCATCACCATCGCAGACGAGTCCGAGTTCGGCGAGGTAGTAGCCTTGAGCACTCGGCGCGCTCACGGTGTCACGCACTATGACGAGCATCTCGCCAGTGTCCTTCACTTCGTACACCTGCATGACGTTGTATCCAGCACCCCTAAGTGGAGGCGTTGTGAACTGCAATCCGTCTGCCGTCCAAACACAGAAATCCCATGGTCCTCCGCTCATGCACCGACTCCAAACTACTCCGTTCGGCAGTTCCGTACCATCTGCATTCCACCCCACCACCACATCTGTCCCACACCCGTTTGGCATTTCGCGCCATCGTTGCGCAGTGGCTTGAGTGATGCCGCTTGGCAGCGGAAGTTCATGCGACACACCAGGAATCGCGTACTCCCAAAGCGCGGGAAGGCGCGGGCACGTGTCGTCGAGCAGCTTTACGAGGCCGGCGACCACATTGTCTTCCAACACGCTCGACTGCCAATGTGAAATCGAACGAACGCCAGTGATTTGATCCGGAATCAATGTGCTTGGAGTGACGAAGACATTGCGCCGAAACTGTCGAAACGGGCGGTTCTTCGGTATCGGCACCCAAGGGAACGCGACGCCGCACTGAAATGGCATTTCGCAACTCATCGGATTGCCCCCGACTGCTTGACACGGGGGCGTGCCTGGAAATGAACCAAGTGCGTCCACTGAAGGCCAATCAAATGCGCCAACAGGCGACGTGAGATTCGCGATATCGCACGCCCAGTTCCGAAGTCCATTTACAAAGGGGTAGTACATAGAGCCCGCCGGCTGAAGTATCGAGATGACTGACCCTGACATCGTCGCCGGATTGAACGCCGCATTCATCCTGAAGTCGCTGCAGCGCTGCCCACCCACGCCGACAATGTCAAGCAATTCGAGAGGATCGGCAAAAGGCTCGGCGGCGAGCGCCATCGACCATAGGAACGGGGTCAGGGGCGATGTGTCAAGATCGGTCGCTTGAAACGTTGTGCTTTGTGGCAGCGATTGAAGATTCCATGAAGTGGCGCGACAGAGTGAGCCATCAGTGTCAGCAATGCCCCCTCGACCGCCAACGACAAGCCCGCTGTCAGTGATGTCCCACGCGTAGCCGATCTCGGCGGCTCCCGAACCTGTCAGGGTTAAGAGGTCGTAGACGCCAGCGAGAAGTCCGTACGCATCGTTGGGAAGCCACACGAATGGTCGAGGAATGCAGCCGTCTTCGAGCGTCGCGATGTAGGTCCCGACCACTTCGCCGTGCACATTCATCGCGAGAACGCCGAGTTGATCACTGCCCGCAAGCGTTGATGCGTACCACGCGTCCTGCATGAACTCCTGCGGCGGTTCACCCGTTTCACAACCATCGAGCGGACCGAGCCGAAAGATGGGGCGTGGATGATAGATTTTGTCTGGAGCAACTTGCGTGCACACTTGGCCACAGGCAAGCGTCGCGGCTGCGAGCGCGCTCGAAAGACCGAAAAGAAGCAGCATGGCGCGCGGAGTTTGAGAGCACGAGGTGCTCCTTCCAACGATTCTTCGCGTGCCCGCTTGCTTGGCGGCCCGCGTGAGTGACGGTGATGAGCCACCCAAATCCCGATTCCATTGACCGACCGTAGTGAATGCGTTCAATCTGCCTCCATTCGAGATGTTGTGTCGACATCGCCCTTTCCGCGAAGGATGGCCGCGTCCAGCCCCTCCCATGAGCTTTCCACAGAGATATACGTCATCCGCGCGGGACGCAGAACGATTTATCTCCGATTTCTTGAAATCTGTTCGAAACGGCGCCGCGCGTTTACATGCGAAGTCGCGAGTGGGCGGTGGTGCTTCGCCGACGCGGACCAGTGCATTCACGGGTCTAGGGCGCGGCGTTGCATGCACTTACGGGGCGTCGCGCTGTTGCCCGCCGCGGTATTGCTCGCAAGCCCCTGGAAATTCAAGCAGTCAGGAAAGTCAGGCTTGTGGATCAGCGATCTCTTTCCAAACATCCAGAAGCAAGCCGATCAACTCTGTCTCCTGCGCGGCATGAAGGCCGAGATT
>QWPU01000071.1 GCA_003671065.1 Planctomycetota bacterium
ACCAAAGCCGAGCTCCGTCAAAGAGCACAGTTACACCTGGTTTCCTGAGATCAGCGAAGCAGGCGGCGGCCGCGCGGAGATCTTGAAATCGCAAGACTCACTTGTCGCCGAGATTGCTGAGTTGACGATCGCCGACAAGTATCGCGCGGAGTTCGCTGACTTCTTCGCGGCGTTTCGTGTGCTGTGTCGTTAGAAAGTCGCGCCTACTCAGCGACGCCACTCAGTCGGAACTTCCGAACCCTTGACCAACGCATACGCGCGTTCAAGAAGTTCACGCAAGCCCAAACCAGTTGCCGCGCTGATCACCACAGGAACTTCGTCTTTGGGAAGACCGATTTCCGTCGCGAGTCGTCGAACACGCTTCGCGCGCTCACCTTCAGGCACAAGATCAACCTTCGAGAACACAACAAGCTCGGGTTTCTCAGCAAGCGCAGGCGAGAACGCGTGGAGTTCCGCGCGAATCGTGCGGTAATTGGCGGCAGGCTTCGAACCATCAAGTGGCGCGAGATCAATTAAGTGCACGATCGCTTTCGTGCGCTCAATGTGGCGCAAGAAATCGTGACCGAGTCCCGCACCATCACTCGCACCTTCGATCAAACCAGGAATGTCTGCCAACACGAGACGACGGTCGCCTGGCAGTTCACCGATGCCGAGTTGCGGCTTCTTCGTGGTGAACGGATAGTCGCCAATCTTCGCGTGCGCACGGCTCGTCGCGCCAAGCAGCGTTGACTTCCCTGCGTTGGGCATTCCAACAAATCCGATGTCAGCGATGAGTTTGAGTTCGATGCGCAGACTGCGTTCAATCGAATCGCCGCCGAGAGTGAACTCAGTTGGCGATTGATGCGTCGCAGTCTTGAAGCGATCGTTTCCCCAACCACCTTTACCGCCTGCGGCAACGATGACTTCCTCGCCATCGATAACGATGTCGGCAACAAACTCGCCAGTTTCAAGATCATGCACGACCGAACCGAGCGGAACCTTCACATAGAGATCCTCTGCATCGCGACCGTGACTCTTCTTGCGAGCGCCATTCTCACCACCGAGCGCAAAGCGATGCGGTCGATGCTGAAAATCGACAAGCGTGTCGAGATGCGAATCGCCCACGAGAATCACATGACCGCCGCGACCGCCGTCGCCGCCATCAGGACCACCCTTTTGGATGGATTTTTCGCGGCGAAACAGCGAGATACCGTTGCCGCCCTTACCGCTCTTGACATGGATGATGGCTTCGTCGACGAGCATCGCAGAACTCTGAAAACTCAAAGAGTAAAGAAAGAAAACGCCGCGCGCCACTTGCGCACGGCGAAAGAGAACAGGTCAGTCCAAGCACACGTCCAACCACACGTCCAAGCACCAAAGGTTGCTGCCGCAGCAGCAACCGGCTCAAACACGTCGCTCAAACACACGCGCACGTCGCTCAAACCGTGCTGATATACGAATATCGCGGAGCGTCTGGCGCCGACGGAACGATGTGGACACGGTCGCCCTTGAAGACGACTGTGCCAGCAGCGGATGCCATCAGCGTGTCATCCTTGCCCATGTGGACCAGATAGCCGGCCTTCCATGGAGTGCCGCATTGGCGAACAATAATGGCGCCGGCCTTTGCAACTTGGCCGCCGTAGAGTTTGATACCACGGAACTGCGCATTTGAATCGCGTCCGTTCTTTGTCGAGCCTTGGCCCTTCTTGTGTGCCACTGCGAAATCTCCAGAGAGGTGCTGAGCTAAAAGTAGTGAGTCGAGGAAGATACAGAAAGATCAGCGGAAAATCCACTCACGGTTCACGACGGGATAAGTCACCGTCCCGATCGCTTGTGGATCGCCCGCGACCAGATAATCCAGGCGAGCGGCTTTTCGCAGCGTCACCTGCGCACCCGTCGTCGGGTTAGTCGTCTTCTCTGTCTCGCGCGAAAGTCCCTGCACAAAGACAGTGAGTTCGGTCGGAGTCAGGTCAGCCGCAGGAAAGATCACGAGACCGCTCTTCGCGTGCGCTTTGCCCTGAAGCACTTCGCCGAGAATCTCAAACTGGTCTTCGAGCAATTCGTTGCCGAGAAACTCTTTGAGTTGCTTGGTCACCGTGCTTGGCACGCCTTCGCCTTGGCGCACGAGGCTGCCATCATCGATAAGAAGGTCGATTCGCGGCGCAAAACGCTGATCTTGCCCCGTGTTGTTCACCACATCGTAGATCATGTACCAATAGTGCTTGCCACTGTCGGGGTCCTTGAACAAGCGCAGTTCGGTGGCGGTGAAATCGAGTTCACGCGCCATGCACATAGTGGACGCAGGCGCGATTGGCGCTGCAGAGGCTGGTGCGAATAGAACGACAGGCGCGAAGATTGCGAGCAGACTTGCGATCGAAACAACGCCAGGCATCTGAGTAGACATACGCATCAATGAACTCCGAAAGGGACCGCGGCACAAACTCAAAGGTTTACAGACTCAAAGCTTTACAGATCAACTGACAGATCAACTCGCACATCGAACGCCATTGAATGCCCGACGATGGGGCGCGGATTGTAGCGAATGTCTTCGATTGAGCCGAACGGTTGCTCATGCCACGCTAGCCTGTCGCTGCATTTGATTCTGCGTTTCAATCGTGCGCCGCGCTCGCTCGTTGCGAGCCCTGCCAATGTCCGCGTTCATGAGCCTTTGAATCACTTGCCATGAGCCTTTCCAGCGACCACCTTTGCGTTGTTCGTGTCCCTCGCGAGAAAGTCCAAGAAGCGATGGGTGCGCTCTTGGCCGCGGGTCCCGCAGCGGCGGCGCGCTTCACACATTCAGCAGAGGTTGCGCGTGTGTCGCTCGAATACATCTGGTGTGTGAGCGATGAGTCGGGTCGCTATCGCCAAACGGTGTTGGCGGTGCCGAGCCCTGGCCGTGCGGTCATGCTCATCGCGACGCATCCTGACAACGATGCCGCCGTGGCGAATCTTGCGCCCGCCATTCGAGCTGCGTGCAAAGGTGTTGCCGAAGTCGCCGATGTCGCGCAAGCGCTCGTCGAACCAACTCGTCCGCTTGACGCCGCTGCTTTCGAAGCGGGAGGCCTGCAGCGGATTGCGACGCTTGACTATCTCGAACGGCCGCTGGTGCGTTCGAGTCTCATCGACGCGCCCCTGCCGCCCTCTGGATGGACTATTGGGCCTGCGGCGAGCGAACTGGTGCTCGCGGGAAGCGATGCGAACGCGCTTGGCGAATCGACGCGCGCCGACATCGTGAGTGTGCTCGAGCAGAGTTACCAAGGGACGCGCGATTGCCCTGGCCTCGCGGGCATGCGACGAACCACGGATGTCCTCGACGGTCACTTCGGCGTGAGCGCGCGAGCGCGGCACTGGCTCATCGCTCGCGACGAAAATAATTCTGCGCGCGGCGTGTGCCTCCTCAATGTCACCGCGGATGGCGCGGGCGCCGAACTTGTGTACCTCGGAGTCGCGCCACTCGCGCGAGGCACTGGGCTTGCGCGCGTGCTTCTTGCGCAAGGCATGCACGCGTGCGCGAATGCGCGCTGTCGAAGCGTGACGCTCGCGCTTGACACGCTGAATGCACCTGCACGAAAACTCTATGAAACAAGTGGTTTTCATCGCACGCTGAGTCGCATCGCACTTGTTGCGCGACTCACACCTTCGCAAACCTAATGCACAACGAACGCGCAGAAACTTTTTTTCTCGATGCTGCACGACTGCACAAAACCACTCGCGCTCGCGCTGTCAAGACCTTTCTGCGTTGAGCGCATCCAAGTTCTTTTTGCAAGTCGGGCAGCCCAAAAGCACTCACGCCCTTTTTATCCACATGAAGCGAGATCGCGTGTTCATCGATCACTTCAAAGTATGCAACTCACGCGCTTCAAGGCGTTTGTGTGCGTCGTGCGCAGAAAGTATTCGCTCATGCGCTTGCACACCACGAATCACGCGTTAGAGTGTCACTTGCTCGCAGGGACGTGAGCCGCCGTGAATGCGATGTGCACGGTGCCAGACTGAGGGCCAACGAACAATTGATGTTTCAGCCGGAAGTGCCGAGGGATGTGCGTGTCGCATGACGCTCACATCGCTCACGCTGCTTCATGCACTTTCGGTGCGTGAGGGATGCGCGAGTGCGAAGACACTTCTAGCTACGCGTGCTGCGTGACTGGTGAATGCTTGATCGATGGTGAGGCTGTGCGTATTGCGCAACGCCTTTCTCCATCGAAGCCAACTTCCTCCAGCGCGACACGGATCATCTCTTGGACGCCATGCGTTCCGTTTGTTCGGTGGACCAACTCAACTCTGCACGCGACAGGTTCGCCGCTTGATTCTTGATTCGATTCTTGAATCGACTTTGGTGATGTTGTCTCGTGCAACTCTCTGCAATCCCTCTCAGTCCCTGCACCCTCCACCTACGCGACCTCCCCGCGATGACCATGAGCCCTGCACTTTCCAACTCCTCCCCAAGCAGCCGTTCTGCGCGGCCTCTCGACCACGCTCGTGCGCTCGCCGCGTTCCGTGACAGCCTCTCGACTGAACTTGGCGTCCACCGCTACGGCCTCTGGTTTGAGAATGGCACGACGACGGACCTGCATGACTCGCAGTTCACGGTGTCGGCGGCGACGCCCTATGTTGCTGATTGGATCAATCGCAATCTGCGCGAATCCATCAAACGCGCGGCGGTGGCGGTTCTCGGAGAAGCAGCGACCGTCGTGGTCACGGTGGTCTCAGCCGTGGTCGAGGATGGATCGCAGCCCTCTTCGTCGTCGGCAAACTCGTCGAAGGCCGCTGAACTAACGCACGCCAGCGCCGCCGCGGTCGGAATCCCCTCCGCCAACCCGCTCACTCGGCCGCAGCCGCCCGCCGCCTCCTCGCAGGCAAGCGACGGCGCCAACGAATCGCGTCGCCGCTACGGCTCGGGCCAGCTCCCCGCTCGCACTGCGTCCCTTCGCCGCTTTGAAGACTTCGTCATCGGCGAGTCCAATCGCCTCGCCTTTGCCGCGAGCATGCAAATCGGCGACGGCGCCGCAGAAGCGCCTCCGATTCTCTTCCTCCACGGCGAGTGCGGAGTTGGCAAGACGCATCTCATTCAAGCGCTCTGCCGCCGCCGCGCTGAGCGCTCGCCGAAGCAGGTCATTCGCTATGTGACCGCCGAGCAATTCACCAACGAGTACATCGCGTCGGTGCGCGAGGGCTCGCTCGAACAGTTTCGTAAGCGTCTGCGCCGCGTGGATCTTCTCGCGATTGATGATGTTCACTTCTTTGCCAACAAGACCGCGACCCAAGCGGAATTCTTGCACACGATTGATGCGATTGATCTTTCTGGCGCGCGCGTTGCGCTGGTGTCGGATGAGCATCCTCGTCACATTCGCAAGTTCAGCCAGTCGCTGGTCAGTCGATTCCTCTCAGGCATGGTCGTCAAGATGGAACGACCTGACCGCACCACGCGCTCGGAACTCGTTCGTCGTCTCGCTCGCGAACGCGGCCTTGATGTGACGACCGCCGCTGAAGATGCCATCGCTGGACGCTGCGCAGGATCGATTCGCGAAATCGAAGGGGCGATCACTCGTCTTGGCGCGCTCGTCGAACTCGATGGCGTGCGCGGGCAAATCGGGCCAGGCACTGTCGAGCGATTGCTTGGCAGTGATGGAGCCGCGCCAACGGGCGCCGCGCCAATTCGCCTGACGGCCATCCTGGCGGCGGTGTGCGAACGAATGAAGGTCACGCGGGAAGATTTGCTCGGCAGTGGTCGCCATGCGCGCACAGTCGTTGCCCGCGGAGTCATTGCCCATCTCGCACGCGAACTCACCACGCACAGTTATCCCGAAATCGCCCGCGCCCTTGGACGCGATACGCATTCTGCAGTGCACACCGCTGCCAAGCGCCTCAAGGTCATGTTGGAACAAGATGTTCGTGTCGCTGCGGGTGGCGAGCCCGTGCGCGAAGTGGTCGATCAGCTCCGACACGATCTCGGCCGGAGTCGAGGGACGCACGCGGTCTAATCGAGAATTGCTGACACAGACGCGCGTCTCGTTTGCATGCTTCTGAGTTACACTCAAACGATGCAAAGTGCAGTTCGCGCTCGTGCGCAGCACCTCTTCTTTTCTCGCGCAGTATTCTGTGCATGTTTCACTGCATTTTTCACGACCACACTCGCACTTGCGCAGTATGGACCAGTGGATCCGTTTGAAGCATCGGTGCGCACGCTCAGAGAAGGCATTGCCGCCGCGAGCGATGGCGAACAGCACGCTGCGATGGTGGCGCTGCGTGAACTGTGCGATCCCGCGCTGAAGCCGCTGCTTGAACGATTGCTGAAGAGCGATGATTGGTCGCTGCGCGTCGACAGTGTGCTCGGTCTTGCGGAACTTGATCCTTCGAAGAAAGTTGACATCACGCTCGTCCTCGATTTGCCTGGCGAGGGCGACCGCGAAACTTCGATCAACGCGATCGTCGCACTCGAACTTCTTGACACCACTCGCGTGGAAGCGATTCTTGCGTGGGATGATGTGCCTGCAACGCAGCGCCTGCTGTTGGCGTGCGAACTACGACGCCTTGGCGGAATTCCAGCGAGCGCGATGGTGCGCAAACTGAGTGAATCGAAGACGCCTGAACTTGCAGGGCTCGCCACCGCGCTGCTGCTCGACCTTCAAGATCCCCAAGCGGAGGCCATCAAGACGCGCGTGCTCGCTGAGATCACCGCGCTTCCTGCGCGCTCCCGTTCAGAAGTTGTGGCGCAGATTGCCGCTGCGAGCAGCGTGAGTCGTTTGACTGCGGCTGCACCATTTATTGCGACACTCCTGTCGATTCCCGAGATGACTCCCGACGCGCGAATGCGTTCACTCGGTTCGTTGCTCGTGCTCAGTCCAGAAACTGCGTATCCAGTATTTGCTGCAGCCGTTGATGCAGATCGATCGCAAACTTCGCTCATGCGTCACGCAGCAGTGCTGCTTGCAAGCGGCGTACGCGCGCCGAAAAGTGAATGGGATCGATTGCGCAACGGTGATGCACTCATCGAAGCGTTTGCTGATGCAGGCACTGAGATAGGCGAGTCAAAGGACGAAGCTGCGTACACGCGCCTCGTGAACCTTAAACATCGCGTTGCGTTACGCGCAGCACTCGAGGGCGCGCGGCGTCTCGGTCCGAGTTCGGATCGTGCCCTCGGCATCGCCTGCGCGAAGTTTCTTCTTGCCGAAAAACGCGCTGCTGCTCCGCTTGCAGAAACCGGGACGCACGCGATGTCGCGGCTCGCACTTGTTGCACCTGAAGAATTGCGGCCGATGCTTGAAAGCGCTGTCGATGATCGCGTGATTCAAGAATCGATTCTGCTCGCGCTGCTGAGTGCGGGCACGCGCGAAGCGGCAACGGTTGCGCAAGTCGCGCATGGCCAGTCAAGTCGTCTGGGTGAAGCGATGATCTCAGTGCTTGCGGCTCGCCACGCCGACACGCTTTCAAGCGTTGATCTCGACTTGCTCGCAACAGTTGCCAGCGGTGGTACGGGCGCTTCTGCTGCGATTCGAACACAAGCCGCGTGGCTCTGGCTGCGCCACGCGAAACGAACCACCACCGCCATCGACACACTGCTCGGCGCGGCATCCGTTGCGGCGCCAACTGCGACGAGCCAGTCGACGGCGCCAGTCGCAACGCCACCGAAAGTGGGAACACCATGAGCGAACCAATTCGACTTGGACCGGTCGATCCCACTCGCGCCGACTGGACTGACATGCAACAGGAAATGCGCGCTGCGCGTGGAGAATTGCATGTACTTCTCGAGCGAGTTGAAAGTCTGGTCGGTCACATCGTCGCGCGGCCGTGCGCGGTGGCTTTCGCCTCAACTGGTGCCGCCATTGAAGCCGCGCTCGACGCGCTCGGTGGCGCGCGCGGTGGTGAGATCGTGCTTCCTGCGCTCGGTCCAGTTGTGCTTGGTCACGCAGTCAATCGCGCCTCAAGCGCGTGTCGCTATGCGGATGTTGATCCGAAGTCGATGACGCTGCTGGGTGATCATGCCGAGTCGCGCATGACCGACGCAACGCGCGTCATCGTGGGTGTGTCAAACCACGGTCAACCTGCGGGGCTCAATGAACTCGCGTCGTTGGCTGCGCGCAATGAGTTGCCGCTGCTTGAGATTAATCTTGGCGGACTCGGTGGACGCATCGGTCGCGATCCCGTTGGCCGATTTGGTCGAGTGAGCGTGATTGGTCTTGGTGACCGCGAAGGTCCGATCGGTTCTCAAGGCGCAGTCGTTGTCACCAACGATGACACGCTCGCGCAAGCACTTCGAGTGCGACGCAACAACGGTTGCGCTGAGCCAAAGAGCGATTGGGAGAAACTCGGCGGCATTGCCCGCGTTGAATGCGCAGGTTGGGATAGCCGCATGAGTGCCGTGCAGGCGGCGCTCGCGATTGTGCGACTCACGCGATTTGAGAAAATCTGCACCGAACTCGAAGAGGTTTTTCACAGTTATGTTCGTCGCCTCGCGATGCATCCTGACCTTGTGCTGCCCGCGCCATGCGCCGATGGAACCGTGCGCTGGTCGCACTTTGCAATACGCCTCGGAGAGCGTTACTCGCGCGATGACCGCGACGGCATCATTCAAGGCTTGCTCCGCCACGACATCGCAGCGACAAGCGTCGTGAGCGTGCTTCCACACGAAGTTGCATTGCGTCACGAACCCAAGCGCGCCGAGACGGCCAGCGAGTTCCCTGTTGCGCAGCGCGCGGCCGACCGAATCATCGCGCTCCCCTTCTCAACCGAGCTGAGCGAACACGATGTCGATCTCGTCTGCCAGACCCTGCAAGTGATGATCGAGCGACAATCGATTCTTCGTTGAGCGGTCGCGGCGGAAATTTCGCGAGGCACTGATCGAACGGCGAGGACGCGGCGAACAGCCACCGTCAAACAAACCTCGACTCAAACAAACCTCTCGCCCCCGCGCGCTACTCCCACTCGATTGTTGCGGGCGGCTTTGAAGAGATGTCGTAGACGACTCGGTTCACACCCTTCACTTCGTTGATGATGCGATTTGAAATGATCGCGAGCACGTCGTAGGGAATGCGCGACCAATCGGCGGTCATGAAGTCTTGGGTATCGACGCTGCGCACTGCGACTGTTGAGTCGTAGGTGCGACCGTCGCCCATCACGCCGACGCTCTTCACAGGCAGAAGCACAGCGAAGACTTGGCTGGTGGATCGATACAAGTTTGCTGCGACGATTTCTTCGAGCAAGATGCGATCGCACTCGCGCAGCACTTCGAGTTTTTCGGGCGTGATGTCGCCGATCACGCGCACCGCGAGGCCAGGACCTGGGAACGGATGTCGCCAGACGAGTTGTTGCGGGAGACCAAGGACTTCGCCAAGCGCGCGCACTTCATCTTTGAAGAGGAGGCGCATCGGCTCGATGAGTTCGAAGCCGAGTTCTTCGGGGAGCCCACCGACATTGTGATGCAGTTTGATGGTGGCGCTGGTGCCCGCGTGGCCGTGGCCCGACTCGATCACATCAGGATAGAGCGTGCCCTGCGCGAGAAAACGCACATCGCCGTCGAGCGTGGTCGCGGCTTGTTTGAAGACATCGATGAAGCGATGCCCGATGAGGCGACGCTTCTCTTGCGGCTCGGTGATGCCTTTGAGGTCGCCAAGAAACTCGCGACTCGCGTCGACGACGCGGAGGTCCACATCGAAGTGATCGCGGAAGGTCGACTCGACGAGTTGCCGCTCGTTCTTGCGAAGCAATCCGTTGTCGACAAAGATGCAGACGAGTTGCTTTCCAATCGCTTTGGCAAGAAGTGCGGCGACCACGGAACTATCAACGCCGCCTGAAAGCCCGCAAATCACAGTGCTCTTCCCAACACGAGCGCGAATGCGCGCGCATTCAGCATCCACAAAGTCGCTCATCTTCCACGAGCCTGAGCAACCGCACGCTTTGAACAAGAAGTTCGCCAGCATGTCGCCACCTTGCGGCGTGTGCGTGACTTCAGGATGAAACTGCACGCCGAAGAATCGTCGCGCGCGATCACGCACGGCGGCAAACGGGCATGTTCCAGTGCTCGCGAGCCCTTCGAAACCTTGAGGAAGCGTCGTGACTTGATCGCCGTGACTCATCCACACGGTCGCATGTGCGTCGACGCCTGCAAACAGCAGGCTGTTCTCAACTTGACCGTCTGCGATGTCAATCTTCGCGCGACCAAACTCGCGATGCGCGGCCGACTGGACCACGCCGCCGAGGAGATGGCTCATCAGTTGCATGCCGTAGCAGATGCCGAGCACTGGAATCCCAAGTGTGAAGATGGCGGCGTCGCAGGTCGGCGCACCCGCGTCGAAGACACTCGCAGGTCCACCCGAAAGAATGATGCCTTTGGGCGCGAGCCGCTTGATCTCTTGGACCGTAATGCGAGGTGACACCAGCAAACTGAAGACGCCTGATTCGCGCACGCGGCGCGCGATCAACTGAGCGGTCTGGCTGCCAAAGTCGAGGATGAGAACCGTTTCGGTTCCGAGCGGTGGTGACTCAATCATGGGGAAGGAGTCAAATGTAACACCGACGGCGCCACCCGCGCATGAAGGCGTTCACGCGCGCGAGCTTCACGCAGCGTGCGTGATCGGCTCATCATTTGGCATGACGCGCGGGATGGGCGAGCCTCGGCCACTGAGCCCTGATTCCTCGATGAATTCGACGCGGCTTGCGATGCCAAGCACGCCGCGGAGTTGACGACTCGCGCTATCCCGCGAGATCGGTCCGTTGCGCGCCGATTCTGCGGCTTCGTTGTCGATGCGTGCGTCAATCGCCAGCGGATCAACCGTGGGCGCGACGGCGGCTGCGAGCGCGACATCTTCGATCCAACGCCAAGCCAACAGCGCACTCACGACGACCAGCCCCACCACTGCCGCGAGCGCAACAAGCGACGGCGTCGCCCTCGCAAGAACAGGACCAACTTCATCACGACCAAGCGCGAGCGAACCAAACAACACCAGCGCGGTCAGCACTGCACCAGCGCGAGGAGAGTGCGTTCGCACCACGATGAAAAACGATGCGAGTGCAAGCGCGGCGAGGCCACCCATGGCAAACATCGAGAGCGGAACCATCGCGTCAGCCGCCACGCCCGCCGCAGCGCCGATTCCACCGATGAGTGGCACGCCGACCGCAGCATCATTGGTGGTTGTCTGCGGGGCGCCAACACTCGCGAGCACGCATGCGATCTCGATCGCTCGCGCAAGCGGCGACAAGCACCAGACGAGCGCGGTGCACACGATTGCTCGCGTCAGTGCGCGCGCGATGCCGTGAAACGGGCTGCCTTGAAATTGAGTGGCGTGCAGTTGACTGCGGCCGCGCGGACTTTCATTTCGGGGACTAACTTCCATGTGACCTCCAAAGTGCGCAGACATACATCGTGAGTCGGCTCGCGCATCGCAGATGTTTGCAGCGATGCTGAGCACCGCACGATTCTGACCTCCCACAACGCGGGCTGTAGCACTTGACCGAATTGCGCAACTCACGCACCAACGGCAAGCCGCTCGCTCAAAATCTCAGGCAACCCCGCGGCGCGCGTGCGTCGCATCGCTTCCTCAATGTCGTAGGCCACACGATTGAACTCCACCGCCATGCGATCGAGA
>QWPU01000072.1 GCA_003671065.1 Planctomycetota bacterium
GCTGCTTGCCGTGTTGTTCGACGCATCGAGCGCGCGCACGAAATACTCGATGGTTGCGCAATTAGCCTGCACTGGAATCACGCCGCGCCAAAGACTGTTGCCCGACCACATCATCTGCTGCGTGACTGGCTTGCCGCCGTTGACGGTGTAGATGAGGAACACGCCCTTGTCGTCATAGCCTCGATCGCTCGTGCTTCCGTCGAAGACTTCAGTACGCACAACCCATGGACCAGCGGACTTCGACAACACTTGTTCAACGAGCTTGATGTTCGGTGCGATGGTGTCTGCAGCGCCAGTGTTGATGCAAATGCGATTCTGGAACGCACCCGATTCACCTTGCGCAGTGATCATGTCGGCCTTGCCATCACCCGTCACATCGCACACTTTGATGTCGAGTGAACTATCGACGGTCGTTGTCACGATGCCCGTGACTTGCGCGAAGACGCCCGCGCCGTTGTTGCGATACATCCGCTCTGCTGCACCGAGTGCTGCGATCACGAGATCGAGATCGCCATCGTTGTCGTAATCGATGAAGCGCGAGTCGTTGTCATCGACCGTCGGATTCGGTGTGATCTGCGTCGAGACATTCGTCCACGAAGTTCCCGCGCCGCCGTTGCGAAGCAGCAGTTCCGCATTCGAAGTGCCTGCATTTACACCGATGAGATCAAGATCGCCGTCACCTTCGATGTCGCCGAAGTCGTAGGAATACGCGGAGGCGTCGGTGACGAATGGCGTGAGTTTCGCAAAGGTGCCCGCACCGTTGTTGAGCCACAATTGGCTCGACATCGTGCCGCTTGCACGCGTGCCGATGTGAAAGTCAAGATCGAGATCGTTGTCGACATCACCAAAGACGCAGTCGAGTTGTTCGCTCAACGCGGTCGATGGAAACTGCGTAGTCGGCGCGTCGGTGTAGATGCCCGTGCCGCCGTTGATGAAGAGACGCGGTCGACCAGTGGTCGAGAAACGATTCGCACCTGAATTGCAGAAGAGCAGATCGAGATCGCCATCGTTGTCGACATCGCCAAACTGCGCGCGTGATGAACCCATGGTGATGTTGGGAAGTCGCGTAGTAGTTTGATCAGCAAACACGCCCGCGCCGTTGTTGATGAGCAGCAGCGGTCGACGGTTGTAATCCTGCGCAAGCACGATGTCCCAGTCGCCGTCGCGATCACAGTCGCCCGCTTCAACGCCACGGAAACAACCGGTGATGCCCGCAACGCGCGTGTCAGTTTCGTCGGTGAAGACGCCGCTGCCGTTGTTCACATAGATGCGCGGCTTGAGCAGCGCGCCAAGCGTTGAGTAGCCCTGGCCGTTGGCCCACACGATGTCCTTATCGCCGTCATTGTCGATGTCGACGACGGTGAGTTGATTCGTGTACTCAGCCTGCACGGGAAATCGCGTCGTGGTTTGATCAACGAACTGCGCGAACGCGCTGCTCGAGAAGATCGCTGCCGTGAGGCTGGCG
This sequence comes from Planctomycetota bacterium, assembly GCA_003671065.1. Lineage (GTDB taxonomy): Bacteria > Planctomycetota > Phycisphaerae > Phycisphaerales > SM1A02 > QWPT01. The sequence continues at coordinate 1,466 of QWPU01000072.1, forward strand.
GTGATTGATGTGATATTGACGGAAGCCATAAGGCCTCCAAAATGCTGTGTCTTCAAGTGATGGGCTCCAGTGAACTTCGGACTCTCCGAAGGTACTTCCCGATTGGCTGCAATCGAAGTCAAAAGATCGATTTTTAGGTCGATTGGCAATGGAATCGAAATTCCCTGAAACTCACTCTGCCCTAGCGAATGAATCGCAGTTGCCCGAAGTCAGGCACGATCGCGGGCGAGGTTGGAGTTGGGCGCATTGGCGCTGGGAAATACACGCACCAAGCCTTGCCTAGTAACAGCGGACGCGGCACGATAAACGGCGCGGCTGCCTCGAAAGCGCGGGTGACGATCGGGCTCGGTCGACCCCACAAGCGCGAGTCTTTGCTTGCGCAACTGTTGTCGCCGCACATCACGAATTGATCTTCGAGGATCTTCGACGGCTCCGCGAAGTTCGTCGCGAACGCTGCGCCCGATATCGGTTCGCCGTTGACTGCGAATTGATTCGGCACGGAGAGGCCTGTCGCGCGGTAGTACAAATCGCGATCAACGCGCACGCGATGAAGCGTGAGTGGCGAACCTTCGAACTTCCAATCGAGCTTCGGCGAAGGCGCACTGAGCGAACCATTCGCGCGCAGATAATCGTCGACGACATAGCCGTTGAACGACGAGAGCAAACGATCTTCAAGCGAGTCGAAGGTGTAGTCGAGGTGCACGACTTCATCGCCGTTCACGAAGATCGTCATGCGTTGATCGACATGCCAGAACTCAACTTCAAATGGCTCGCCTTGATCAGGGACTTCAAGCGCGACCGATGTTTCGAAGAGCGTCGTCACTGCATCATCAGGACCTTCGCGCGCAGTGTCAACGGCGAGCAACGCCTTGCCATCACGCAACGAAAATCGCATGACGCGACCGCGCGTTTCCAGCGTGAACTCCGTCGCGAGTTTCGCAGGGTCATCGGCCACGATCGCTGCGCACACGCGCACATCACTCACACTCACCGCTGGTTCAATCATGCCAATGCGCGGAATGTTGTAGGTCACGAAATCGGTGATCGAAAGCACATCAGTTCGCCACGACAGCGTTGACGGCGATGCGGTGTCACTGCGCCACGCGCGCTCATTTCGCTTGGCGCCAAAGGTGAAACCCGTTGCGTTCCACGGCGGACCTGGCCACGCAAACCCCGCGCTTGCCACCAGCATTGCTGGCTCGACAGGCACATAGTCCGAGTTAGAAACGGCTTGCCACACCGCGCGCTGAATGTACTCAGGCTTGCGCTGCACAGTGAACTTCGAGCGATCAGCACCAAGCGGCGCCGTGAACACATCGCCATCAAGAAACAGCAACTGCTCTTCGGGCAAACCAACGAGACGCTTGATGTAACTCGAGTCATCGCCCGTTGGATTCGTTGGGTTCTTGAAGACGACCACATCCCACCGCTTCGGCTCTTGAAACGAATAGAGATACTTGAGCACAAGCACGCGGTCGCCCGCGGCAGCATCGTGCAGCAGTTCGCCGAGTCCCGTTTGATCCAAAGGACGATTCGACAGCATCGGGTCATACATCGGCCACGACGCACGCAGCGAACGCACTTGGCGAATCAACTCGGGCGCCATGTTGAAGCGCTTCGCGATTTCGCGATTCAACTCTTCCGTTGTCATCGCACGCATCGCTTCGCCACCAGTCGCGAGCAACTGCTTCTCGGCTTCGCGCACTTGTTTTGCCGCAGTAAGTGCTTGCTCCCAGTTGGGACCCATCTGCGCGCGCACCATCTCATACACCTGTGAATCAACGGGATATTCATAGCCCGTGAAGCCGCTATCGATTCGAACATGCGAGCCCATGAGGGTCGGCGCCATCGAACCAGTTGGAATGAAGAAGCCCTCGGTGACGAAACTTCGCACCGCCATCGCGAGCGCGAACGCCACGATGAGCGACTGCAATGTCTCAACGATGTTGGTGTCTTCAGGCGGCTTGTCGGATGCTGGCATCGTCATAGTTGAAACTCACATCGAAGTCGGTGGCGGGCTTGATGGTCCGGTTGATGGACCGCTTGATGGACCGCCTGATTCGCCACCACGACCACCGCGCCGTCGACCGCGGCCACGGCGCTTCTTGCGACGAGGTGCGTCGGATGCGCCTGCTGCACCACTCGCGGCGTTGGTGCCGCTTGCGTTGTTTGATGCGTCTTCTGCGCCTGAGTCGTTGCCGTCATCGCCGTCGTCGCCATCGTCAGCATCGCTACTCGTATCGCCACTCGCAGCGCTACTCGACCGCGTCGAAACACCGCGTTCTGCCGCAGGATTCGTATCCGTGCTATTCGCATCTGCACCAGTGCGACGCTTGCGCTTACGACGCTTCTTCTTCGTTGGTGTCGTGCCATCGGCGCTCCCCGCATCCGCACCAATCGGCGCTTGCGAAGGAGCTGCACTCGCGTTCGGATTTTGATTCTGATTCGAGTTGGTGTCGGTCGCCTTCTCGTGATAGTGATCTTGCTTCGCGAGTTTCGTGCTGCGTTCGGCTGCAAGTTTCTCGCGCACCGCACGCTGATTCATGCCGCGCATCGGGTCACCTTGCTTTGCTTTCGTCGCGACACTTCCAATCGCAGGGCAATCATTGGGATCCATCAGTTCCTCGACAGGAACTGCAATCTCACGACCAAACTCGCCGTCAAGCGCATCGAGTTTCACAAGCACCAGTTGCACAAGAATCTTCGAGTCAACAACGATGCCAGGACCTTCGGAAGTTCCCACGCGCGTCTTGTTTTTCGGCAAGCGCTGGCGCAAATCTTCGTAGGTCGAATCTTCATACCGCAAGCAGCACATGAGGCGTCCACAACGACCAGAGATCTTGAGCGGATCAAGTGTGGCCTTCTGAATTTTTGCAGAGCGCATCGAAATTGGCTTGAGCACTTTCAAGAAGTTCTTGCAGCAGCAATGTTGACCGCAGCGTTCGTAATCGGCGACCAGCCGCGCTTCATCACGCGCGCCCACTTGACGCATTTCGATGCGGCAACTGAACTCACGCGCGAGGTTTTCCGCGAGGTCGCGGAAATCAATGCGCTCATCGCAGAGATAGAACACCAGCAACAGCGACTCATCAAGCGTGAGTTCGAGATCAACGATCTTCGCGGGGAATCTCGCATCCGCCGCCATCTCGCGCACGCGCGGCAGTGCAGCACTCGCCTTGTCGTTGCATGCGGAGGCGCGATTGAGATCTTCCACGGTCGCTAGGCGCAAGACCTCGCCGTTAGTTTGGAATGGATAGTCGCGTCCACCCGAGTTCTCGATGTATGTCATCATTTCTGAGCGCGACACACTTTTGCCGCAGCCAGAGTTTGCGCATGTTGTGGTGAGCATTTCCGCGATCTCAACCGCACGGAAAGTTCGCACCACAAGCTTCGAGCCGCATCCTGGTTTCGCGTCGCCGCGATAGGGATACTCGCCGATGAGTTTCATGCGTCCAAACTTGCAAACCATCGAAGTCGGTGGCTTCAGACGCGCGTAGATTTCCTCATCTGTCAGCCCATCACGGAACTTCGGATCTCCATCGCGCTCGAACATCGGAAGTGGGAAGATTGACATAGATCCGCAGTCTAACGCGCTCGCGCTAGTGCGGAGATGGAAGCAGAGTTACGAGGCTTAAAACGCGCTCAATCCTCAATCGCTTCGTCATCACCATGAGTGTCCGTCGCCCTCGAACGCGAAGCGAGTTGCTCAGGGGTCAGCCGCTTGCGCTCCGAGAAGACGAGCTTGATCGGCACCTCTGAATACGGCAGCTGTTCATGCAACTGATTCATGAGGTAACGCTCGTAGGTGCCCGCGAAAAGTTCGGGCTTGTTCACCACAATCGCGATCGTTGGCGGGCTCGTCGCAATCTGGCTCACATAGAAGATCTTCGCCTTCGAGCCCAGCTTCGAACTCGGACCGCGATCTTCAAGAATGGCGCGAATGACCGCGTTGAGGCGACCCGTGGTCTCGCGGTGATTCGCTTGTTTGTAGAGATTCGCGCAGACATCAATCACGCTCGACACGCCCTTGCCGCTGGCCGCGGTGAGAAACACCATCGGCGCAAAGTCGAGCGCAAAGAGTTCCTCGGTGATGTGCTGGACATAATCGCTGGTCTTCAGTTTTGCTTCAACGAGATCCCATTTATTGATCGCGATGACGGTCGGCTTATGTTGCTCGATGAGTTCAAGCGCGAGACGCTTCTCAACTTGCGTAGTCGGCTCTGTCGCATCAAGCAACAACACGCAGACATCGGCGCGAGTGATCGCGGCCTTCGCGCGTTGATGCGAGTAGTACTCGATGTCATCGGCCCAACTCTTGCGCTTGCGCACGCCTGCCGTGTCGATCGCGACGAAGGTGCGGCCGTTGAGTTCGAAGCGCACATCGACGGAATCCCGCGTAGTTCCCGCGATTTCCGACACAATCACGCGCGGCTCACCAGCGAGCGCATTGATGAGCGTGCTCTTACCTGCGTTGCGGCGACCCACAATCGCGATCTTCATTTCTGGCGGCGGAGCTGGTTCAACGCTGTCTGGCAAGCGATTCCACACCGCTTCAAGAAACGCGCGCTTACCGAACGCGCTCGACGCGCTCGTCATCACAGGCTCGCCGAAACCAAGACGCGACGCATCTTGCGCCGCAGCGATCCAACTGTCATCGTCAACTTTATTCGCAACTAACAACACGCGATCCGAGCGACCGCTCGAACGAATCATCTGCGCGATACGCATGTCCAAACCAGTCACGCCCGTCTGCGCATCAATCACAAACAGAATGAGCGACGCACGCATTGCGCCTTCTTTGATCTGCGCTTCGATCATCGGTGTCAGCGTCGACAGATCTTCGCCCGCATCATCAAAGCGTCCACCTTCAGCGGTGTAGATGCCGAAGCCGCCCGTGTCGATCAACTCAGCCAGTTTCGGCGCAGCGTCAAGCGCGCGGTCGTAGGGCAAATCTGTTGGCGGAAGAATCTCGACAAGCTGCGCGACGCGATCACGCGTGGTGCCTGCTGTTGGATCAACGATGGATACGCGGCGACCAACGATCCTATTGAACAGGCTCGACTTGCCCACATTTGGGCGTCCAATGATCGCGATTTCAGGAAGTGGCATGAGCCCCACATCTTACACAATAAGCGATTTCCCCGTCATTTCCGCAGGCTTCGCGAGGTCGATCATGTCCAACAGCGTCGGCGCGAGATCAGCAAGGCGTCCGTCGCTGCGGAGTTTCCGGTCAACAAACGCGCGACCGATGATGCTGCATGGCACTGTGTAGTTCGTATGCGCGGTATGCGGGCAGTTCGCATCGACATTCCACATCTCTTCCGCGTTGCCGTGATCAGCAGTCACGATCGCGCTTCCGCCGCGAGCAAGCAGCGCGTCGATAATACGACCGACACAGCCGTCCACGACCTCAACCGCGCGAGTGGCCGCAGCGAGATTGCCAGTGTGACCAACCATGTCAGCGTTGGCGAAGTTCACGATGAGGACTTGTTCGCAATCTGCTGCGTGCAAGCGAGCAAGCACCGCGGCACACACGCCCTCGGCGCTCATCTCGGGCTTGAGGTCGTAGGTCGCGACATCGGTTGGACTCGGCACAATTTCCCGTGTTTCGTGGGCAAAAGGCTCTTCGCGATAGTCGTTGAAGAAGAATGTCACATGCGGAAACTTCTCGGTTTCAGCGCAGCGAAACTGGCGAACTCCATGCGACGCGAGCCACGAGCCGAGGATATTTTCCATCTTGGGAGGGCGACGAAAGACGAGCTCGACGGGAAGGCCCTTCTCATACTCAGCGAGTGTTGCGAAGAAGAGATCGTGCAGACGCGCGCCTCGATCGAATCCGCCTTTGGTCACCGCGCTCCATGCCGCGTCATCCAGCACGAATGCTTTAGTCAATTCACGAGGGCGATCTCCACGGAAGTTGAAGAACAGCACGGCGTCGCCGCTACGAATCCGCGAACGCACGACATCGTCCTCGCTCGAGAGCTGCGTTGGCAACACAAACTCGTCACTCGCGCGCGAGGCATCGCTCGGCGTCGTGTGATACGCGACGACAGCAGCCACCGCGTTCTCAGCGCGACGCGCAATTGGTTGCGTGAGCGCCTCGAAGGCCGCCTTCACACGATCCCAACGATGATCGCGATCCATCGCATAGAAGCGGCCGATGACGGTGGCGATGCGACCGACCTTGCGATCGACCTCGCGACCGGATTTGTGATCCGAACCGTGATCCGAACCGCGAGCCGCCAAATGCGCGTCGAGCGTCGCGAGATATCCGCGAGCCGAATTCGGCGGCGTATCGCGACCATCCGTGATCGCATGAATGAACAACCGCCCGTGGCCGAGCGCGCCTTCGTCCTGCTTCTTCGCCGCAAAGTCGATCAACGCCAACAGATGCGCAAGATCGCTGTGCACTTGTCCGTCGCTCACGAGGCCAAGGAAGTGAAGATTGCCACCGCTACGCTTGATATGCGCGAGGGCGCCGAGGAGCGTCGGATGCGTTTCGAGCTCACCGTGACGAATCGCGTTGGTGATGCGCATGAGCTCCTGATCGACAATTCGACCAGCGCCGATGTTCTGATGACCAACCTCAGAATTGCCCATCACGGGGCCGTTTGGACCAATGGGAAGACCGACATCCTCACCGCTCGTCGCGATCAAAGTCTGGGGAAATTCGCGGGAAAGACGCGTATGAGTTGGTGTTGCCGCGCGCAGCACTGCATTGGTTGCATCGCGTTCGCGGTGAGGACTCTGACCCCAACCATCTCGCACGATGAGCACGCAGGGAGTGTTCGCAAGTCGAGGCGTGAGCGGCATCGAAGGCGTCGAAGTCATGTGCGAAGCCTAACGCACTTCGCGAGGCGAGCGCGACGCGCCGTCGCAGGTGTTCGAAGTGGCCGCGCGTGCTTGTGAAGTGTGCGCGCCGTCGATACGCTCCGCTACAGATCGATGCCTCCTACTTCGAAAGCCACATCAATGAAGCCCGCGGGACGACTCACTCCAACTTTGGCGTCACACAGCAGCAGCACCGAAGTGAAAGGCATCCCGATGAAAGACACACGCACACTGCGCGAACGCTACGACGATGTGCGCGCACGAGTGGCGGCTGCGGCGCAGAAGAGCGGACGCAAAGCCACTGATGTGATGTTGGTTGCGGTGACGAAGAACGCGTCGATCGAACACATCCGCGAACTCGTACTGCTTGGCCATGTGGACTTCGGCGAGAACCGAGTGCAGCAACTCGTGCAACGCGCCGCAATCATTGAGGAATTCAACACGCGTCGCACCGAGCGCGGCGAGAAGCCGACAGTAGTGCGTTGGCACATGATCGGTTCACTGCAGCGCAACAAAGTGCGGCAAGCGATTGATGCAGCGAAACTCGTGCACTCGGTCGATTCGCTGAGACTCGCGGAAGAATTGCAAGATTTCGCTGAAGAGCGAGGAGTGCAATCGCCAGAGCTCGGTCCTGTTGATGTGCTGGTTGAAGTGAATGTCTCGGGCGAACGCTCGAAGCACGGTGTTGCGCCAGCAGCTGCGCGACACTTGGTTGAGATGATTGAGTCAATGGTCGCGCTGCGTCCGCGCGGACTCATGTGCATGGCGCCGAACTCCGCAGACGAGACCACGCGCGCAGCCGATGCACGCCGCGTGTTCACGCGCTGCAAAGAACTGTTTGATGAAATCTGCGCGCTCGATGTTGGCGGTTCGCGCTTCGACATCCTCTCGATGGGTATGAGCGATGACTTCGAAATCGCTATCGAATGCGGCGCAAATCTGGTGCGTGTTGGTAGCGCGATCTTCGGTGAGCAGTTGATCAGTGAGACGGAAGAAGCGACCGAGGAGTGAAACCGAGCACTGATTCCTGAACACGGAATCGTTCTCGGCGACTCTTCTGAGACACACAAAACCCCTTTCCCGAAACGCGCGCATTTCCTCCGACATGCGTGCGTTTCCTTTTTTGCCGCGCGCATCAGGTGTGTTCCCCCTTCGCGCGAGCACGCTGCAGTTCACTGCGAGAACCACAACGCCTCTTCGGAAAGAGGTTGTCGACGCGGCGTGCGTCGCGCTCACACACTCGCGCAATGCGCACTTTCGAAAGACTCCCATGAACACTGCATCACTCATCCACTCGCTCGCGCTCGTCACACTCACCGCCGCAATCGCACCATCAACCGCCTCCGCCGCAATCGTCAGCGTGTCCGGAAGCGCAACACTCCTCGGCGCCGCGCCTGTTTCCGCGCTCTACGGCGCGCTCGTCGGACCACCAGCGTATTGCTGGGACGAGCAACCAAGCATCCTCACGACCGGCACAAATGTCAACATCACCGCCAACGGTTTCTACACAGGCTTCACGCCATACTCAGCACTCGCCGCAGGAACCTTCGCATCGCACATGATCCACTTCGACGCTTCGAGTGGCGTCGCGTCAGTCACAGGCAGCGCAACCTTCTCATCACCAATCCTCGCAGTGCTCTACGAGAACACGCTCCTCAGCGCGACCGACGCAATCTTCGGCGCGCCAGGCACAACCTACGCAACAGGCGATCCATTCCGCAGCAGCACCGCACAACTGGTGTCAACGCAACTACTCGTCAGCGGCAACACACTCAACTTCACGCTGTGGGCAAACTCCGCCGCATGGCCAAATCGAATGATGCAAGTCCGCGTGTTCACCGACGGCACAGTCCCAGCGCCTGGCGCGATGGCGTTGCTAGGACTCGCAGGTTTGGCAGCGCGTTCCCGCCGACGCTGATCAACAACTCACCTTAACCCACCTCAACCCCTCAAACACCCAACGCGCCCCTTCGAAAGAACGGGCGCGTTGGTGTTTTCGAGAGAGAGAAACGCACAGCGGATGGATCGGTGTCGGGGGCAGCGGCAAAAGTAGACTTCACATTTAGTAAGACCAAATGTAAAGTCCACTTTCAGACGGGTTTGGCTTGTCCGCGCTCTACAGCAGCACTTCTCGCACCACATTTGCTTCCTCGACGCCGGTCAACTTTGCGTCGAGGCCTCGCTGGCGGTAGGTGAAGCGGTTGTGGTCGATGCCGAGGCAGTGCAGGATTGTTGCGTGGAAATCGCGTAAATGCACGGGGTTTTGCGTGATGTTGTAGCTGAAGTCGTCGGTTGCTCCGAACTCCATGCCGCCTTTCACTCCGCCGCCGGCGAGCAGGACTGTGAAGCAACGACCGTGATGATCGCGGCCTGCGCTCGGATCGTTGAAGCCGCCTTGGCTGTAGGCGGTTCGTCCGAATTCGGTTGCGAAGATCACGAGTGTGTCTTCAAGCATGCCGCGCACTTTGAGATCTTTGATCACTGCTGCGCTGGCTTGATCGACATCTCTGCATTGATTGGGAAGTTGTCGCGTGAGCGCGATGTGTTGATCCCAACCGCGATGGAAGAGTTGCACGAAGCGCACGCCGCGTTCGAGGAGTCGACGCGCGAGCAAGCAATTCGCGGCGTAACTTCCTGGCGTGCGCACATCAGGACCGTAGTTGTCGAATGTCGCTTGCGTCTCGTCTGCAGTGTCGGCAAGTTCTGGCACTGACACTTGCATGCGGAACGCCATTTCATAGGCGTCGATGCGCGCGATCGTTTCAGGATCTCCTAGTTCAACGGCGCGCTGCGTGTTGAGTTCTGCAAGATCATCAAGCATCGCGCGTCGCTGCTCGCGATCAACTCCATCGGGATTCGCTAAATACAACACAGGGTCGCCACCACCGCGCAACGACACGCCTTGATGCGACGACGGAAGAAAACCGTTTCCCCACAAGCGCGAGAAGATTGGTTGTCCAGGATTCTTGCCCGAGCCTTGCGACACCATCGCGATAAACGCAGGGAGATTCGAGTTCTCGCTGCCGAGGCCGTAACTCACCCACGAGCCCATGCTCGCGTAGCCAGGCAACTGATTGCCCGTGTTCATAAAGGTGATGGCAGGATCGTGATTGATCGCTTCAGTGTTGAGGCTCTTGATGATGCAGAGGTCATCAGCAATCGTTTGCATGTGCGGCAAGAGATCGCTGATCCACAGACCGCTCTTGCCACAAAGTC
>QWPU01000073.1 GCA_003671065.1 Planctomycetota bacterium
GGTGTTCACATGACGCGCGTCGACCCCCCCCTGATCTCGTATCCTGAGCGTACTGTGGCCGAACTCCTAATCTCCCAGCCTGATGGCACCGTTCTCGCGCAACGCAAACTTGACCCGATTCGCGGCTATTGGATTGGCCGCGAATCCAACTGCGATGTCGTGATTGACAGCCCGAGCGTGAGCCGTCGTCACGCGTTCGTTTTTCACGCCAACGGCCGCTGGCTCGCCTGCGACTCTGGTTCGTCGGGCGGCCTCGAGACTGAAGCGGGTCCCGTGCGCTGTTCGCCCCTCAGCGCGGATGCATGGGTTGGCGTTGGCGATGTCTATGTATGGCTTGCGGGCGCGCCTGGCGTGCCTCCTGACTGGATTGACGCGCGAGCGGATGTCGCGGCGGACGATCGAGTTGGTCGCATTGTGAAGCTTTCTATCGAAGAACTAGGGGATTCTGAGCCCAACCCCGTCCGCGATGTGCTCGTGGTTTCTGACCGCGAAGGCACCGTCCACCTCTGCGCCGACCTCACCGGGCTTTCTGCCATCCGTGCAGGTGGCGCCCCTCGCTTGACCATCGGCCGCGCCAACACGATGGATCTCCAGTTGTGCCACCCTTCCGTCGACCCGCTCCATTGCGTGCTTGCAGTTGGCAGCGAGAAGTGGTCGATCATCGACGCTGGAAGCGCATCGGGAATCATGTATGACGGCAAGCGTTGGTATCGCAAGCGGCTTGAGCGCGGCGTGACACTTCCAGTGGGTGACTTCCGCATCTCGATGCAACGCATCACGCGCACCACTGCGCCGTTGCCTCCTGCTCCGCTGCCGAGCGCGAGTTCGATGATCGCGAAAGCACCGAAGCGACCGTCAGCGTTTCTCGAATCGAACGATGACGACACGATCAGTTGATCGCATGCCGTGAAAAATGAGCGCCGCGAGCGCCTACTTCCGCCGCGATAGAAAACACCATGAAAATAGGGGTTTTTGGCGCGAAGCCGAAAAACATCGTGTTTTTCGCTATTTCATCACCTTAAGCCCTTGATACCAACGCCAAACGCCTTTATTTTCCCTGAAATCGACAAGCACCTCTGCTTGTCTCTCCGACAGGATTTCGAATTCGAGTCGTGCTCGAAAGGACTCTGCACAATGGCTAGCAAGACAAAGATCACTCCCTCCGCCAAGCTCCGCACCAAGGGATCCATCTACAAGGACATCGCCACTACGACTGAACTCAGCCGTAAGCAAGTTGTCGCTGTGTTTGATGCGCTCACCGAAATGATGAAGGCCGACCTCAGCAAGAAGGGTTGCGGCACATTCAATCTCTTCGGTCTCGCAAAGATGCGCACCGCGATCAAGCCAGCCACCAAGGCACGCAAGGGCAAGAACCCCTTCACTGGTCAAGAGATCATGATCAAGGCCAAGCCAGCAAGCCGCAAGGTTCGCATCCGCGCTATGAAGGGCCTGAACGACGCGATCTAACTCATCGCTCGCTCGTTCTCACACGAACAACGAATACGCGCCGCAGCAATGCGGCGCGTTTCGTTTTTGAATCGATCACTTCAATGCATCACGCAGTGAACCGTTGCATCGAATCAATCGCGCATCAGCGAGTTCATTTGATTCTCCGTGCGCGCGCATCACCAGCGCGCGTTTGAGAATGCCGCCTGCAGCGATGAGTTGCGCGTGCGCGGCTTCACGCGAATCTTCGCGAAAGAACTCAGCGTAAATGCGCAGCGCGCGATCAACGAGTTTGTCGTTGGTTGCTGCGAGATCCACCATGAGATTGCCGCAGGTCTTTCCGCAACGCACAAACACAGCAGTAGTGATGGCGTTGAGTGCGATCTTTGTTGCGGTGCCTGCTTTGAGTCGTGTGGAACCAGTGAGTACTTCGGGTCCTGTCTCGAGCACGATGCGGTGATCGCAGAAGTTTGGTCTCGCGTGCGGCGCGCAAGTGAGAAAGCCTGTGATTGCGCCGCGTTTCTGCGCGATTTGCAGCGCGCCGAGCACATATGGAGTTGTGCCACCAGCGGCGATTCCGAGGAACACATCACCGCTTCCAAGTTGCAAGCGCTCAAACTCAGCAGCGATTCCTGTTGCTTCATCTTCGCGTCCTTCACTTGATCGCCGCAACGAACCGTCACCGCCAGCGATGATGCCGATGACTTGCGATGGATCGCTGCGAAATGTCGGTGGACACTCACTTGCATCAAGCACGCCGAGACGACCACTAGTTCCAGCACCCGCATAGAGCAAACGACCGCCGCGACTGATTGCGTGCGCGGCAGCGTCGGCGAAATCCGCGATTGAGTCGGCGGCTCGCTCGACTGCAGCGACTGCTTCGTGCTGATCGGAAGTGAGCAGCGCCACGATGTCGCGCGTTGACATCGCATCGAGCTCACGCGAACGCTCGTTGCGTTGTTCTGTCGCGACATGCGAACGATCAGGAGGAAGCTTCACTTCGTTTCGGCCTTCAGCGTCGCAGCGGCGGCGGCGGCGGCGGGTTTCTTGCTCGGCCAATCAGGCGCAATGGGCGCAAGCGCTTCAACAAAGAACGACCACTTCACGCTTTGTTCCGCAGGACTTCCGATCGAATGCGTGCCGTTGGGAAACAGCATCATCGCGAACGGACGATTCACCGACTGCAACGCGTTGGCCAATTGGAATGTGTTGTTGGGATGCACATTGTCATCCATCATGCCATGCAACAACAACAACTTCGATTCAAGCTTCGACGCGAGTTTCACGCAACTACCTGCGTCGTAACCCTCCGCGTTCTCCTGCGGCGTGCGCATGTAGCGCTCGGTGTAGATCGTGTCGTAGTTGCGCCAATCCGTTGGCGGCGCTCCAGCGACAGCTGCAGCAAACACATCGCCTCGACGCACTGCGCAAATCGCCGACATGTATCCGCCGTAACTGTGGCCAGTGATGCCAACGCGCGCGCCATCAATGTAGGAACGGGTGGCGGCAAGATGTTGCACTGCGGCCGCTTGATCGTCAGCATCGACAACGCCGAGTTTCAGATATGCGGCACTTTCAAAGGCCTTTCCGCGACCAGGCGTGCCGCGATTGTCAACGACGACGACGATGAAGCCGAGCGCGGATGTCGTGTCGCCAGCGGAAAATCGATCAGTCACCAGCCGAATCGTCGGCCCGCCGTAGGTCTCGACAATCACTGGATACTTCTTCGTCGCATCAAACGCGGGCGGAAAGTTGATCTTTCCGTAGAGCGTCGTCGTGCCGTCAGCTGAAAGACAAGTAAACAGTTCCGTCGGCGTGAGTTCGTGCGTGGTAAACCCCTTCACACTTCCTTGCGCAAGTGTCGCGAGCAGATTCCCTTCACGCGAATACACCAGCGCTTTGGCTGGAATCTGCGTGGTTTCACCATCAGCGACCACATGCGCGCCATCAGGCGAGATGCGGAAGTTCGAGTGATGCAGGTCTTCAGTCGTCACGCGCGTCGAACGCACTGCGTTCTTTCCATCAAGCCGCGCGCAGTGCAATTGCTGTTGCACTGCGATGTCGCCGCTCCACGCCGTGAACCATAACTCTCCCGCTTCTTCATCAATCTGCACGATCGACTCAACAGGCCACGCGCCACTGCTCAGCGTCGCAAGCAACGCAGGCGCGTCACTCGCACTGCCAAGCGTTCGCAACTCGTAGTGCTTGAATCCCGTCTTCTCCGTCTCCCAAATGAAACGCGTTCCATCTTTGAGAAAGCGCATGAGCGGACGATTCTCTTGCCAGGTGTCTTGCTTCTCTTGCACAACAAGACGCGTGAGACCCGTGGTTGGATTTGCAGCGAGCACATCAAGCACATCTTGACGGCGCGGCGTGCGCGAGAACAACAATTCACTTCCATCAGGCGTCCACAGCACGTTGTACAAGTAGTACTCGGTGCCTTCAGTCGCGCCTGACGCAACGCTGAACGCATCGATTTCAATCTGCTTTTTCGCAGCAATGTCATACACCATGAGATACGCAGTTGGATTCGCACCGCCTGGTTTCGGATACGCCTCACTCATGATGCGCGTGTTGGTGTCGGTCCAACCGCCGAGGATGTAAAAGTCCTTCACCTGCGATTCATCGAACTTGTAATACGCGATGAAACGCGAATCAGGCGACCACCACATCGCCGTGGTTTGATCAAGTTCTTCGCCGTAGACCCACGAGGCTTGTCCGTACTTGAGGTCGTCGGTGCCATCAGTGGTGACCGCGATGCGATCGCCCTTCGTTGGTTGCAAGAAGAGATTGCCTTGCTCACTGATCGCCGTCCACGCACCATCAGGGCTTTCAGTGCTGGTGAATTGACGACCGCGCGCGGGACGACGCTCGCCACCGTTGCGACCACTGCGCGAAGGCTGCGCACTTTCAGGCGGCTGCGCGTCTTTGGCGGCGTCATGCACTTCACCATTCGCAAGATGCAGCGTCTTCCATCCATCCTTCTCAAACCACAACTCGCCTGCAGTGCTGTCCCAACGCACATCGCCAACACTGCCGCCTTCACCGATGCCACTCATCGCGCTTTGCATGCGTCGCATGAGCTCTTGGCCAGGAATGTTTTTGAGTGGCGTGTAGGTTTGCGCGACGAGTTGCGTCGCAGTCAACACACACAAAGGAAGCGTAAGAACGGCGAATGCGCGGCAGATTCGTTGCATTCACGCAGCGTAACACTCATGCGGATGATGCACACTCGTGCTCACACGCGCGCAAGTTGTGCGAAGCGTTGATAGCGCGCCGCAAGATCAGCAGCGTTGGCTTTCGCAATCGCTTCAAGTGAGAACGATGAGATCGTGAAGCTCGCCATCACAGTGCCCCACGAGAGCGCGGTCTGCATGGTGTCGAGATCTGTGTTGCCGCTGCGTGCAAGATGCGCCATGAAGCCACCAGCGAAGGTGTCGCCCGCGCCCGTTGGATCAACAACCATCGCTTCTTCTGCAGGAAATGCTGGCACAACCGCGACGCCATCACGATGCACAAGCACCGCGCCGTGTTCGCCTTTCTTCACGACAACGAACTTCGGGCCGTACTCAAGAATGCGTCGACCCGCGGTCACCGCGTTGCGCACACCAGTGAGATGCGTGGCTTCGCTGTCGTTGAGCATGATGCCATCAACTCGACCGAGCAAACGCACGAGTGAATCGCGCGCGATGTTGATCCAGAGATCCATCGTGTCGGCAACAGCAAGCGTTCGAGCAGGCACTTGATCGAGTAAACCGAGTTGCACATCAGGATGCGTGTTGCCAAGAAAGAGAAACGCGCTGTCGGCAAACGCTGCGGGAACAATGGGCGGTCGATCAGCCACAACACCGAGTTCCGTGAAGAGCGTTTCGCGATCATTCATGTTGGCGAGATACTTGCCGCCCCACGCAAATGTCTTTCCGCCTTCGCGCGTTTCAAGTCCGCGCAGATCGACGCCTTGAAGCGTTTCGAGCATGTGGCGATGATCGGCAGGCCAATCGTCACCGACGACACCGACGAGGCGCACGGGACCAAGACGGCTCGCCGCTGCCGCGAAGTACGCCGCGCTTCCACCAAGCACGCGGTTCACGCACGCGTTCGGCGTCTCGACGGTGTCGATGCCGATGGTTCCAGTGACGAGAAGAGAATTCGGTGTTGCGCTTGCGGAAGTCATGAGCCCCGCAGGGTAGCGCGTCTTTTGAAACGCTCAAGCGTCCGGGGCTGAAGGCGTCACGAAACTGCGCGCGAAACCAAAGCCCATCGCGCTGCCGGCGAGTGCGCCCGCTGCGATATCAACAGGCATCAAGCGCAGGAGTCGTGGGAAACTTCCGTCGACAAAGCCAGAGGCCAACTCGCCGCGCGCTGCAAAAGCGATGTACATGGCGACTAGCGCGAAGGCGAGCGCTGCGGCTGCGGCAACGAACATTGGTTGCGTCTGCCGCGCAATCCAACGGGCGCCAAAGCCGACTGCGAAAGCGCCGATTGTGGCCGCTGCGATCGCTTGGCCTTTCGAATCGCTTGCCGCGCAAAACCATGCGACGACGACACCAGCCACTGCGGCAAACCACGCGCGTCGCGCCATGGGGCCTGTGGTTGAATCGATCTCGGAATCGTCTTGCGAGGGAATATCCGCAAGCCGACCACCAAAGGTGAAGATCAAGTAACTCGCACCCGCGATCAACAGGGCCCACACCAATGTTTCAATCGCAGTTGGAACAAGGCGCGACGAACCGAAGGCGAAATCTGCAGCGCTTCCGCTGCGCAGCGCGAGCATGCCGACGCCGCAGCCGAGCACGAATGTGCCGACGCACGCGTTGACGATTCGGCTCACGCCGATGGCCACCACTGTCGCAAACGCGAAGGCGGCCATTGTCGCGATTGCTGCAGATACAGGCGTTTCGCTGTCTGCAAGCGTCGGCCCAACAACGCCCCGCGCGCTGGTCCACAGCGGAATCACTAGCGCAAAGGCTCCTGCCGAGAGAGCTATTCCGATCGGCAGCGCGAGCGTGCGAATGAGAGGGTGGATCATCGGGTTAATCATCGGTTGGATCATCGAGTGACCATCTCCAACGGGATTCACATTATCAGCGGAGGGAATTGCGTTCATCAAAGCGTGATTGTTGCCGCGATTTCGTTTTGAAGCAAGCGATGTAGTCGTGCCGTTAGCGGATTCCGTATATTCCCACTTGCTCATGGCAACACTCACCTCAGTCATCTTGCAGGCTCCCCTCGTGCTTGATGGTTCGCCGCTGACTATTGTGGATGTCGAGCGCGTCGCCCGCGCCACTCGCGCGAATCCCGTGCGCATTGAACTTCATGCATCGGCGCGAGCGCGTGTCGTTGCGTCGCGAGCGGTGGTCACTGCGGCGCTGGCAACAGGTCGCGCGATCTACGGACTCAACACTGGGTTTGGCAGCCTTTCGCGCGTGAAGATCGAGCATGATCGCGCGTGTGAATTGCAGCGCAACATCATTCGCTCGCATGCGGCGGGTGTCGGCGAGTATCTCCCGCGCGAAACTTCTCGCGGACTCATGCTTGTGCTTGCAGCAAGTCTTGCGCGTGGCGCGTCGGGCATTCGCCTTGAGACGCTTCAGCGACTCATCGAATTGATCAATCAAAACATTGATCCTGCAATACCCAGCCGCGGTTCCGTTGGAGCGTCAGGTGATCTCGCGCCGCTCGCGCACGCCGCGTTGCTTTTGATTGGTGAAGGCGAGTGTTGGCATGATGGTCGAGTGGAACCCGCATCGTGGGCGCTGACGACCTATGGCTTTACGCCGCTCGTGCTCGAAGAGAAGGAAGGACTCGCGCTGCTCAACGGCACGCATCTCATGAGCGCGACGGGGGCGCTGCTGTGCGCAGAATTTCGCCGCACATTTGAAGCTGCGCTCGTCGCGGCCGCGATGGCGATTGACGCTGCGAAAGCAACGGATGCGTTTCTTGACGCGCGTATTCATGCGATTCGCCAGCAACCTGGACAAATTGAAGTCGCCGCGTCGTTGCGCGCGTTGTTAAGCGGTAGCACCATTGTTTCATCGCATGCTGAAAACGATCCGCGCGTGCAAGATCCGTATTCGTTGCGCGCGATGCCGCAAGTGTTGGGCGCGGCGCTTGACGCGTTTGCGTTTGTTGAAGGCACGATCGAACGCGAACTCGGCGCAGTGACTGACAATCCACTGGTGTTTGCGACAGGCAACAACGGCGTTGGCGACATCGTCAGCGGCGGAAACTTCCACGGCATGCCGCTCGCGATCGCGCTTGATCTCCTTGCAATCGCGTGCTCGCATGTCGCAGGCATCAGCGAACGCCGCACATTCTGGGTGGTCAGCGCGACTGATCGCTTCGTCGCGCATCAACCGTATCTTGCAACTGATCCCGGCGTCGACAGCGGTCTCATGATCGCGCAGTACACCGCTGCTGCTTGCGTGAATGAACTCGCAAGTAACGCAATGCCCGCAAGCGTCACCAACATTTCGACGAGCGCGGGCATCGAGGACTACAACAGTTTCGGCGCCACCAGCGCGCTCAAAGCCACCCGCTGCTTGGCGCTGCTGCGAAGCGTCATCGCGATCGAACTCCTGGTGATGAGCGAAGCGATTGAAGCGCATCGACCGCTCGTGTCAGGCGTACGCGTCGAGAAAGCGCACGCCGTGATTCGCACGCGCGTTGCAAAGCTCAATCGCGACCGCGTGCTTTCGCCCGATATTCGCGCGATTGAACGACTGATTGCCGACGATGCATTCACCGCCGTGTGAACCGCTCGCTAGACTCGGGGCGTATGTCCACGCTCGCCAACCCGACACTCGTAACTCCTTCCGCATCACCATCAGACGCGCGCGTTGTTCGTGCGCCGCGAGGCAACATTCGCACCTGCTCGACATGGGCCGCCGAAGCCGCGATGCGCATGTTGATGAACAACCTCGATCCTGAAGTGGCCGAGCGCCCTGCTGATCTCGTGGTGTATGGTGGCCGCGGGAAAGCCGCGCGCAATTGGGAGTGCTTCGACGCGATTATCGACAGTTTGAAGCGCCTCGCGCCTGATGAAACGCTGCTCGTGCAAAGCGGCAAGCCTGTTGGAATCGTGCGCACGCATCCAGATGCACCGCGCGTGCTCATCGCGAATTCAAATCTCGTCCCGCACTGGGCCACGCAAGCGAATTTCGATGATCTCGCCGCGAAGGGTCTCATGATGTATGGGCAAATGACCGCGGGTTCGTGGATCTACATCGGCACCCAAGGCATTCTGCAAGGCACGTACGAAACCTACGCCGAAGTCGCGCGTCAACATTTCAACGGAACGCTCAAAGGCACACTCAATGTCACAGGCGGTTGCGGCGGCATGGGCGGCGCGCAACCGCTGGCGATCACAATGAATGAAGGCGTGTGTCTGATCGCCGACATTTGCCGCGAGCGCATTGAGAAGCGCGTGAAGGATCGCTACCTCGACGAGATGCATGAAGATCTTGACGGCGCCATCGATCGCGCGCTCGCGCTCAAAGCCGAGGGCCGCGCAGTGAGTGTCGGCTGGCTTGGCAACATCATCGATCTGCTGCGTCGTCTGCGCGCGCGCAACATCACGCCTGACACTCTCACCGATCAAACCAGCGCGCACGATCCGCTCGAAGGCTACTACCCCGCCGACAACACGCGCGAAGACGCCGATGCATTGCGCGCGGCTGATCCAACGCGCTATCAAGAAGTCGCGTGCGCATCGATGGACGAACATGTGCGCTTGATGGTGGACTTTCAAACCGCAGGCGCGAAGGTCTTCGACTACGGCAACAACATTCGCCAGCGCGCGTTCGACAACGGCTTCAAGGAAGCGTTCTCGTTTCCAGGCTTCGTTCCCGCCTATATTCGCCCACAATTCTGCACGGGCCGCGGACCGTTCCGTTGGGTCGCGCTGTCAGGTGACCCTGCTGATATTGCAACGACCGACGCCGCGATTCTCAAACTGTTCCCACAAGACGAATCACTCGCGCGTTGGATTCACATGGCAAGCGAACGCGTCGCCTTCCAAGGTTTGCCCGCGCGCATCTGTTGGCTCGGTCTTGGTCAACGCCATCAAGCGGGCCTTCTCTTCAACGAACTCGTGCGAAGTGGCAAAGTGAAAGCGCCAATCGTCATCGGTCGCGACCATCTCGACTGCGGCAGCGTGGCGAGTCCGAATCGCGAAACCGAAGCAATGATGGACGGCTCCGATGCTGTCAGCGACTGGGCAATTCTCAACTTCGCAGTAAACACCGCCAGCGGCGCCAGCTGGACAAGCTTCCACCACGGCGGCGGCGTAGGTATCGGCTTCTCCCAACACGCCGGTCAAGTCATCGTCGCCGACGGCAGCGATGAAGCCGCCGCGCGCATCGAACGCGTGCTCACCAACGATCCGATGATGGGCGTCTTCCGCCACGCCGACGCAGGCTACGAACTCGCAAAGGACTGCGCGCAGAGCGAAGGCGTGAAGATTCCGATGCTGTGAGGGGTGACGCGTGCAGATGCTTGTGGGCAATGTGACGCATTTTCATATGTTGCGCGCAAAGAAGAGTGCCATCGCGTCTTCTCTCTCTGTCGCACGACGAGCGCAGGTGTTCGTCGGTCGGTAGTCAACACATTGAGAGGAAAATGCAATGCGCGCAGTATTGATCGGAACTTTGGTAGCAGGCTTTGTCGTGGCAGCATGCGCCAACAGCGCAAACGCGGCACTCGTGCAATGGAGCGTTGCCAATGGTGGAAACGGTCATTGGTACGGACTCAGCGCGAGCGCCGGAACCTGGGGCGTCGCTGAAACAGAGGCTATTGCCGCAGGCGGACATTTGGCATCGATTGCAAATGCAGCAGAGAATGCGTTTGTGTTCTCGCTGATTGCGCCGGCTGCAGGCACTAGCCCAGGATGCTGGATTGGTTTGAGTCGATCGAGTTCAACCGAATGGAGCTGGTCCGATGGCTCTGCCTTCGACTACACACAGTGGGAACCAGGTGAGCCAAACAACGCTGGAGGAAGCGAGTTCTGGGTGGGGATGTACTACTCGACTTCGACTTGGAACGATTTCCATGCGGGGTGGAGCCAACAGTTCGGCGTCATCGAAGTCGTTCCCGCGCCAAGCGCGATCGCGTTCTTCGCTCTTGCCGGTCTTCGCGCGCGCCGTCGCCGCTGAAACGCCGGCGCTTTACAGCCGCGCACCAACCGCCGCCGCGCGAGCGCATCCGTTACATTCGCCGGATGCCCGTCATTCTTCAGCCTGATTCTGCTGCGATTGCGCAGTGCGTTGAACGCTTGAAGCGTGGGCTTCCCGTTGCCTTTCCAACCGAGACTGTTTATGGACTTGCGTGCGATTCGCGCAGTGAGGCGGCGGTTGCGGAGGTGTATCGCCTGAAGCGGCGGCCGCAGTCGAATCCGTTGATCGCGCATGTGTCGGATATTGCGATGGCCAAGCGCGCGGTCATTGGGTGGGATCTTCGTGCGCAGCGCGCGGCGGAAGCGTTTTGGCCAGGGCCGCTGGCGATCATTTACACGCGGCGCAGTGAGATTTGCGCGCTCAGTGTTGGTGGGCGCACTTCGGTTGCGGTGCGTCAGCCGGCGCATCCTGTGGCGATCGCTTTGATTGAAGCGTTTGGCGGTCCGCTGTCGGCGCCGAGTGCGAATCGCTCGGGCCGCGTGAGTCCGACGACGGCTGCGCATGTTGCCGAAGAATTTGCGGATGTTGAGGATCTGCTCATTCTTGATGGTGGTCCGTGCGAAGTTGGTCTTGAGTCGACGGTGCTCGATATGTCGCGCGCGCGGCCGATGATCTTGCGTCCTGGCGCGATTAGTGGGAAGGATCTTGAGCCGCTGATTGGTCCTGTGGTGGTGCCTGAGATTGGTCGGCAGGCGGCGAGTCCTGGTACGAGCGCGTCGCACTATGCGCCGATGACGCCAACGGAACTTGTGACGAGCGCGGAGCTCACTGCGCGCTTGGCGAGCGAAACTTCACGCGTGGCAGTCGTCGCGTTTGCAGGCACGCATGTAGGT
>QWPU01000074.1 GCA_003671065.1 Planctomycetota bacterium
TCGGAGCGATGCGAACGCCCATGTGAAGGTCCTTTGATCTTCATGAGCCGATCAGCCAATCGGTTCAACCAGTCCATTCGCGTAGCGCAGACTGTGGCGTTGGAGCTTGCTCCCGCCCAGTCTGCGTTTTTCGACTGAGTGCGCCGTGCAGATCAGGGCCGAAGCAGGGCGTGCGTTGGTAGAAGTGGTGGCGATTCACTTCTCTGCAGCGAGCGAGTTGCCTGAGTCTTCATCGTCTGAATCGAGTTGCTTGAATGGTTGCGCTTCTGGCCGTACACTCACCGCCCCACGCGGTCGTGGCGAAATGGCAGACGCGCTAGTTTCAGGTACTAGTGGGGTTAAACCCGTGGAGGTTCAAGTCCTCTCGACCGCATTTATGTGACTGTGGAAGAAAAGCACGAGCCCGCGATTGCGGGCTCTGTTGTTTGTGCGGTTGTAGAGGTTTCTCTCGGCCTCCAACGATTATGACGCCGGCAGCGCGCTCGCGGACGACTGGCGTAAACGGTGGATTGACTGGGTGATGATCTCAACGGAGCGTTGGCATTCCTCGTCGGTGGTGTCTTTCGAGAGGCTGAAGCGAATCGATCCATGCGCTAGTTCTGGTGGGATATTCATCGCAAGCAGCACGGGCGACGGGTCAAGCGAACCAGACGAGCATGCTGCTCCCGCCGAGACACACACGCCGCGCTCGCTCAGCAGTAGGACGATTGCTTCGGCTTCGAGTCGTGTGAACCCGATGTTGGTTGTGTTCCACAAACGCGTTCCGTAAGCCCCCCGCGCGGCATGCGGGTCAGAAGCATCATGGATCACGCCTTCGGTTGCGCTTGCCAACGCGCGTTCGAAACGGTCGCGTTGCGCGGCGCCTCGGATCGCGCCATCGGTCGTCAACCAAATCCGCGCGAGTTCTGCGGCTACGCCAAATCCAGCGATCGCGGCAACATTTTCGGTGCCGCCACGGTGCTCGCGCTCTTGCGGACCGCCGTAGATTTGCGCGACGATGTGCACACCACGGCGCGTGTAGAGCGCGCCAACGCCTTTGGGTCCGTGCGATTTGTGAGCCGCGAAACTCGCAAGATCAACCGCAGTCGTTGCGAGCGATGTTGGCATCTTCCCAACCCATTGCGTGGCATCGGTGTGGATCCGTACGCCGTGCTGGCGGCACATCGCTCCCGCGCGCTGAATGTCGGTGATCGCGCCAATCTCGTTGTTCGCCCACATCAGCGTGACGAGCGCAATTTCAGGCGCGCGCTTCTTGAGCAGATGCTCGAGCGCATCCAAGTCTGGCGTCCCAGGATGATCCGCAGCGCCTTCAAGCCACACGACTTCAGTTCCGCGTTTCGCGAGTTTCTGCGCGAGCTCGCGCACGGCACTGTGCTCAAACTTCGTCGTCACAAGCACGCGCCGCTTCGGCTCGGTTTGTGCAAAGTGTTCGAGCGATCCACGGATTGCGAGGTCCACGCCTTCCGTGCCGCCTGAAGTGAAAGTGAGTTCGCGCTCTTGGCAGCCGACAAGTCGTGCGACCAACTCACGCGCAAGTTCAATCTCGCGCTTCGCTTCGCCTCCCGCTCGATGAACGCTCGATGGATTTGCCCAACACTCGCGCATGACTCGCGTCATCTCATCAACAACCTCGACGCTCGGTTGAGTCGTTGCATTGTTGTCGAGATAAATGCGAGTGCTCAAGAGGATTAGCCTAGGAAGGAAGTCGCGTTGAAGTTAGCCGCAACTTACGGTGCCGATGGCGTCGTAGCTGGCGGCGGTGTCGGTGCTATGCCGGGTGCAGTCACGGGTGCAGTCGCGGGCACAGTCACGGGTGCAGTCACGGGTGCAGTCACGGGCGCAGTCACGGGTGCAGTCGCCTCGTTCGCAGCCGTCTTCGGCGCGTTCGCCGCGTCATCCACCGCCTGCTGCTTTGCATCAAGCAGCTTGCGCTGACGTGCCGCCATTCGCTGCAGTTCCTGCATTTCGCGCTGTTTCCACGCGGGAAGAGTTGACTGATCGAACCCGGGATACGGAGGAGTAGTTGCATCCGCCGCGTGTTGCTGTTGCAGCGCGTCACGCTCGCTCGCATTGTGCTCATCGAGCACCTCATGCTGATAGGTGAACGCGTCATAGTTGCTCAGCGGAGCAGCCGGCACCACGGCAGGTGCCGGCAATGCTGGCGGCAAGGGCTGCACAGGTGTGCGACGATCCGCAGGTTGTGCTGGCGCGGCCGGCGCTAGTGGCGGAACAGTCTGCCCGCGAGCGAGTAGAACTGCGCGCTGCACTCGTGGCGCTGGTGGATTCGACAGAAAGGCACCGCCGACAGCAGGCGCATTTCCCGTAATCACAGGCGCGTACACAGGAAGTCGGCCGTTGGTCGCGCGCCCTGAACCCATCTCGCTTCGCCGCAGCACCCAAGTAATCGGCGGTCCTTTCGTTGAGAGTCCGCGGTCAATCCGCGCTCTCGCAAACATGTCAGTCGCATCTGCAGCACCGAGGCACGATGTTGCACTAATGAGATTCGCGTTGCGCGGCTCAGGCATTCGCGCGGCACCAAGGCCTTCGGGTTGATTCGCCCACGCACCCCATGTTCCGTGCGCATCGCGCGATGTCAGTTCCGCTTCAGCGGCCACAAAATTGCTCGTCGTGAGCAATCGGTTCGATGCCACAAAGATCCACGCCCACGGGGGCTGCGGGCACGCAACTGATTGCGTGTTCGCAGTCGTCGCCATCTGCGGCGCCCAGCCAACGATCCCATCACGCGCGCGCCACGACACAGGTGCCGCAGACCATTCATTGCTCGGCACCCACAGCCAGCCCTTGTTGTCGTCGTAGGTCCACGCGCCGTAATGCTCAGTGGCCCAGCCAAAGGGAAGGCCCGAGCGCCAGTAGGGCGATCCATTCTGCGTCACGATCCAGTCGCCAATTGAAAACGGTTGCCACCACGGTTGAACATCATGTGGCTGCCACACCCATCCAAACTGTGGATGCGACATCCACACTCCAAAGGCAGTGAGCGACTGCATGAACTGTTGCACCGTGGTTGTGCCGCGGCTGCCGCGTTCTTGTTGAAGGGGATCAAGAGCCGCTTCCGCCGCAGCAGTCGTGACTGATGCGCTGGATGCGATCAGCGTCGCGCGCGCGCCAAGTGACGCCGTGTTGCACACAATCATCGCGCCAACACAGACCGCGCCGCTGATCACAGGAATGAGTAAACGATTCATGCCGGCATAGTACCGCTCGAAGCCATGCGATCTAGTCACATGCCTCAATCAATTTCGATTGCGGTCTCGCTCGCTCACTCGCTCACTCGCTCACATCACTTCACTTCGCACGGCCACGCAACGCGCGGTAACGGCTGATGAGTCCTTGCGTCGAACTGTCGTGGTTCGGCTTCTTCGCGCTCCCGCTCAACTCGGGAATGATGTTCTTGGCGAGCACCTTTCCGAGTTCGACACCCCATTGGTCGAAGGAATTCACGCGCCAAATCGAGCCTTGCACAAAGACCTTGTGCTCATAGAGCGCGATAAGTCGACCGAGCATCCGTGGCGAGAGTTGCTCGCACAACAGTGTGTTTGACGGGCGGTTCCCAGGGAAGGTGCGGTGGGGGACAAGCCAACTCGGCGTCCCCTCCGCGCGAACTTCTTGCGGCGTCTTGCCAAATGCGAGTGCCTCACCTTGCGCGAGCAGGTTTGCAATCAGAATGTCGTGATGCACGTCAACATCATGCAGCGGCCTTGCAAACGCGATGAAATCGCACGGTACAGGCGAAGTCCCCTGATGGATCATTTGATAGAACGCATGTTGACCGTTCGTCCCAGGCTCGCCCCAGATGACGGGCGATGTTTCCCAGCGCACGGGCGTCCCGTCGAGTTGCACTTGCTTGCCATTCGACTCCATCTCGAGTTGTTGCAAGTACGCGCTGAATCGTGAGAGATACTGGCAGTAGGGAAGCACCGCGACGGTGCCGAATCCCATGAACTCTCGATTCCAAAGCCCTACCAGCGCCATGAGCATCGGGAGATTCTTCTTCGCAGGCGCGCTGCGGAAGTGTTCATCCATGTCGTGCATGCCCGCGAGCATCTCGCTAAAACCTGTTGGCCCGACTGCGAGCATCGTCGAAAGCCCAATCGCGGAATCCATCGAGTAACGCCCGCCCACCCAATCCCAGAAACCGAACATGTTCGCGGTATCGATGCCAAACTTCGACACTTCCGCAGCATTCGTACTCACCGCAACAAAGTGCTTCGCCACGGCTGCGGGGTTCTTCAACTTCGCAAGACTCCACGCGCGCGCGGTATTCGCGTTCGTCATGGTTTCGAGCGTTGTAAAGGTCTTCGAACTCACGATGAACAGCGTCTCCTCAGGATTGAGGTCGCGCGTCTTCTCGTAGAAATCTTCGCCGTCAACATTCGACACGAAACGAAACACCATGCTGCGATCAGCTGCATCGCGCTCGGAAAAATTCTTCAGCGCTTCGTACGCCATCACTGGACCAAGATCGCTGCCACCGATGCCGATGTTGACCACCGCGCGAATCCGCTTGCCCGTGAATCCCTTCCACGAACCGCTGCGCACGCGTTGCGCGAACGCACTCATTCGATCAAGCACTTCATGGACAAGCGGAACAACATTCTCGCCATCAACTTTGATCACGGCGCCCTTCGGTGCGCGCAACGCGACATGCAGCACCGCTCGCTTCTCAGTGAGATTGATGTGTTCGCCTGCAAACATCGCCTTCATGTGGCGAGCAACGCCACACTCAGAAGCGAGCGCGTGGAGCGCATCCATTGTGACGCCGTCGATGAGATTCTTCGCGTAGTCGAGATGAATCCCGAGTGCGTTGGCGGAAAAAGTATCTCCGCGCTTTCGATCCTTCGCAAAGAGCGTTCGCAATTGCGCTTGTTTTCCGCGCACGCTCAACTTCTTGAGCGTCTTCCACGCACGAGTCGAATCAGGAGCGACATGCCATGAAGGAACGATTGGTGCACTTGCGATTGATGGCGTGTTCGCCACGCGTTTCGCAGACTTCGTTGCCGTGACCTTGCCAGTTTTCTTCGCAGCCATCATGAACTCCAGTAAGCGTTGTCGCGTGACTCTCTCGCCAGCGCAGTGCGCGGCAATAGACGAAGAGGAACTCTATCGGCGCGAGGCAAGGAATTGGCGCTCGGGGAGCCATCTAAGGTTGCATTACTACATTCACCTACCCGTGCGCTGCTGTGCTAGTGTGCGCGGACTATCCCTTGAGCGAATACAACTGGAGAATTCAGTGACCAATTCAGCACTTCCGACCGCCCGCCTTCACGCACTCGGTCAATCCATTTGGCTCGACAACATCACTCGCACGCTGCTTGAGAGCGGCACGCTCGCGACCTACATCGCGAACCTCTCCGTCACCGGACTCACCTCAAACCCAACGATCTTCGAAAAGGCGATCGGCGCAGGTGAGGCGTATGACGCGCAGATTCGCTTGCTCGCACCGCGTGGTTTGTCAGTAGAGCAAGTGTTTTTTGAGTGTGCGATTCAAGATCTCCAACGCGCGGCCGATCACTTCGGTCCTATTCACGCGGCAACGAATCGCATCGACGGATTCGTCTCGCTCGAAGTGTCGCCGCTTCTTGCCAACGACACCGCGGGCACCGTCGCGCAAGCGATTGACCTCCACGCGCGGGCGAATCGTCCGAACCTCTTCATCAAAGTGCCAGGGACGCCTGAAGGTTGCCCTGCGATTGAGGAACTTATCTTTCGCGGAATTCCAATCAATGTGACGCTGCTCTTTTCGCGCGAGCACTATCTCGCAGCGGTGGAGGCGTATACGCGCGGCATCGAGCGGCGCGTCGCGGCGGGACTCAGTCCATTCGTTGGCTCCGTCGCGAGCGTCTTCGTCTCGCGCTGGGATCGCGCCTGCGCAAAGAACTTGCCTGCGAATCTGCAGAACACTGTTGGTATCGCAATGGCAGGCCGCATCATCAAAGCCGCCACGGATTTCCACGCGACTCCGCGTTGGAAAGCGCTTGCCGCCAAGGGCGCGACTGAACAACGCGTGTTGTGGGCTTCAACAGGTACGAAAGATCCAGCACTTGCGAAGACCCTGTATGTCGATGTTCTCGGTGGACCCAACACCGTTGACACTATGCCTGAAGAAACGCTGCTTGATCTTTCGAAGACGGGCAATCCGCAGCGTGCGATGCCGACTGATGGTGTCGCTGCTGAAGCGACGCTCAGCGCGATCACCGCTGCAGGCATCGATCTCAACAAGGTTGCTGCGCAATTGCAAATCGAAGGCCGCGATAGTTTCGATAAGAGTTGGCACGAGCTCATCGCGAAGATTGGTGAGAAGGTCGCTTCGATCGCCTGAGATCACGCAATGCCCAACACGATTTCCTCGACTCCACTCCATTCCAGCGCGTCACTCCTCGACGAGCTCACGTGGCGCGGGCTCTTGCATCAAACGACTTCGCCGCAACTTGCGGCGCATTTGAACTCTGGGGTGCGTGCGGGTTATGCGGGATTTGATCCGACGGCTGACTCGCTCACCATCGGCAACTTCATCTCGATCAAACTTCTCGCGCATCTGCAACGCGCGGGGCATCGTCCGATCGTGGTGAGCGGCGGTGGGACTGGACTCATCGGTGATCCCAGCGGAAAAAGCGCTGAGCGCCAACTCCTCACGCGTGAAGTGGTGGATCACAATGTCTCGCGTCAACGAGCCATCTTCGAGCGCTTTCTCGACTTCGATGGCCCGCGCGGCGCAGTGATTCGCAACAACGCTGATTGGCTTGGCTCGATGTCGTATCTCGAAATGTTGCGCGATGTCGGCAAACATTTTTCGGTGAACCAAATGATCGCGCGCGATAGCGTTGCGTCGCGCCTCGAAGGCCGCGAGCAAGGCATCAGTTACACCGAGTTCAGTTACATGATTCTGCAGGCGTACGATTTCCTCCATCTGTTTCGCGCTGACGGATGCACGATTCAAATGGGCGGCAGCGATCAATTCGGAAACATTGTGTCGGGCATTGATCTCATTCGTCGTATGCAACACGGTGAGTCGTTTGGTTTCACCAGTCCGCTGGTCACCACAAGCGATGGTCAGAAAATCGGTAAGACTGAGAAGGGCGCGATTTGGTTGTCGGCCGATCGGACGAGTCCGTATCGCTTCTATCAGTACTGGCTCAACACCTCTGACGCAGATGCGGTGAAATTTCTCCGTTGGTTCACCTTTCTCGATGCCGACACGATTGGGTCTCTTGAGCAGTCGCTCGCCACCGATCCCAGCAAGCGTGAAGCGCAGAAGACGATCGCCGCAGAGATGACGCGTCAGACGCACGGCGATACTGAGTATCAGCGTGCGAAGGCCACGAGTGAAGCGCTCTTCTCTGGCGACGCGCAGAGTTTGGATGCGGAGCAAATCAACGAAATCGCGGGCGATTTGCCTTCAAGTGGCGTCGCGGCGAGTGCACTCAGTAGCGGTATCGCTGTGCTCGACTTCATCACCGGAACCACCATCGCGGCGAGCAAGCGTGAAGCGCGCGAGTTCCTGCAGAATGGTGCGGTGAGCGTGAATGGTGTGAAAGTTGGCGCGGATTTCACGATCACGAGCGCGCATCTGCTTGCGGGTGGTGTGATTCTTTTGCGCCGCGGTAAGAAGGCGTATCACGCCGTGCGCGTCGAACAAGGCTGACGCGCGCAGTCACTGCATCGGCGCAGCATTCGCAGCCGTCGCTTCGATCACCAGCCGCAACACCGCAGGCGATACCGTCGCAATGTCAACACCAAGCGGCGCAATTGACGGTGACACACTGAGCACATCTTTGATGAGCACATCATGTTCGCCAATCTGCGCGGGCACGCCATCAGCGCCCGTCAGCATGCGAATCGTGCGACTGCTCAGCAGTTCACTCGCGCGAATGACCGCTTGCCGCGATCCCGAGATTTCCGCCGACACATGAAACGCAGCGGGCGATGTCACGCAACTGCGCGAAGGGTCACCTGATTCGATGAGAATATCGAAGGCAATGATGCGCGTTTGCAGCGTTTGTCCCGCCGCCCACAGCCACACAACCACGGTGACCAAGGTCACTCCCGTGAAATCCATCACGCGTTGACGCCAAGGCGTGTGCTCTCTCATGGGTGCTCTTTCATGTGTGCTCCATTTGGCGTCGATCAACGCGCAAGTCGACTGCATTGAGCGCGTGAGGTGAAAGCCTTACAGCCAATTCACGCGCGAGTTCTTCGCGAGAAATCGGCGGCGAGAGCACGCCTGCTTCAGCGATACGAATAAAACCAGTCTCTTCGCTCACCACCACGACCAGGCAATCCGATTCCTGCGTCACTCCAAGCGCCGCACGATGTCGCGATCCAAGATCAGCGGCAACGGCGTCGCCCTCCGCAAGCGGCAATTGCACACCAGCGCCCCACACGCGTCCACCGCGGATGACGAGCGCAAGATCGTGCAGCGGGCTATTCGGCCAGAACACACTTTGAATGAGCGCGGCACTTGGTTTGGCATCGAGCTCAACGCCGCCGATGAGCAAGTCGGCGATGCCTGTTCTGCGCTCGATCACGATGAGCGCGCCGAAATGATTCTTCGAAAGAAATGTCGCTGCTTCGCCGATTTCAGCGGCAATGCTGCCAAATTCGCCCTTGGCGCGACCGAAGAGGTTTGTGCGTCCAAGGCGACTCATCGCCGCGCGAATCTCTGGCTGAAACACGACGATCAACATGATCGCGAGCAAACTAAACGCACGATCAAACAGAAAGCGCAGTTGCAAGAATGCATCTGTGGCATCTCCAAGCACGTTCACGAGGAGCGCGAGGCTGATGGTGATTAGAAAAAATCCCTTGACGACGCCCGCGCCGCGCGTGCCGCGCAGGAAGCGAAAGACTGCGTAGACCACGAGCCAAATGACGGCGAGCTCGAAGAAAATTTCGAGCACATCAGTCATCGGGGCTCGATCGAAGATCCATTGCACAGTGCGCGCGATCATACGGTTTGCCCCGTATCATCGCTGCCAATGAGCAGGATCTCGACTACATGGGACATCGGTCGTTCAAGCGGACGATGCGCGGCAACTGGAACTCCACTCGAGCCAGGAAGTCCATGCATCATCGCGCTCGTTGAGCAACTTGAAGATCTTTCTGCGCCGCTCACCCGCATGGATTTCTCTGAAGAAGGATGGAACGGGGGCGGGTGGGCGAAGAGCAGCGCGAGCGCGAGCGTGATTGCATTTTGGCGCGGCGTTGTCGCAGCACCAAATGAGAAACGCCGCGCGTTTGTAGACGATCAGACGCTGTTGGATCTCTTCGAGCGACTCGGTGGAGATGAACGACTGCATCGAGTTCGTTTCCGCTTTGTGCTCATGCTGCTGCTTGTTCGCAAGCGTTTATTGCGCGTGACAGGTACTTCGTCCAGCGAGGGCGTTGAAACATGGAGTGTGATCCCCAAGGGCGCAGCGGAAGGCGAAATGCCTGTCGCTGTCGTCAATCCGAAACTCGACGACGCGGCGATGGTCGAAGTCACGAATCAACTCGGCGAGGTGCTTGACGGTGCGTGGTGAGTGCGCGCTGATTGCTGCATGCGTGATGTTGGTCGCATGCTCGCCGAAAGCACCGCTCGCGCAGCAAAGTGATGCGCCAGTTGTGAACGCCGCCGCGCAAGCTCACGCAGATGCGCTCGCTCGTGCCGACATCACTCGATTCATCGCGCTGCAAAATGATCGCGCGGCTCGCCTTGAGACTTTCGAATCTCGCGCCGCGATCGAGTTGCGCTACTCCGACGACAGCGGTGCGCACACAGATGCTTGCGAAGGCGACATCTTTCTCACCACGCTCAATCGCGGCGCGCTTCGACTGACCAAACTCGGCAGCAATCTCATGTGGATCGGCGGCGACGGAACGCGCGCGTGGATCTTTCGTATCGACACGAAGCCGACAACCGCCACGGTGTACGAAGGGCTTTCGGGCGGCGTGCAACTCGACGGCTCGCAAGTGGTGGGGACAGGCGAATTCATGCTGCTTTCGCCTGCGAGTGTCCGCGTGCTGCTTGGTTTCGCGCTAGTGCCCGCAGATGCAAGTATCGTTGCGATTGCAAACATCGCCCCTGACGCCGCATCTCACCTGCGTTTCGAAGTGCACTTCTCGCCCGCGAAATCACTCATTGCTGCGATGCGATTTTCAGAGTCAGGATTCCCAACCGAGATCACCGTGCGTCTTGACAGCGGCACCGAAGTCGCGCGTGCAACATTGACTGAACCCGTGCGCGCGCAAGCTGCAAACATCGCGCAAGGCGCGTGGCCACTTGTTGCGCGTCGCATCGAAGTGCTCGCCGCACGCAGCGCGTCGCAAGTTCGCATCTATCTCGACGAACCGCATTCCGACGGCAAACGCATGAAGCAAAAGTTCTTCGACCTCGACGCGCTCATCGCGCAGTTGCGGCCAGATTCGACGCAATTCATTCATCCACTAGGGAGCGTCCATAAGGACTGAGATGCACTTCGAAGCACGATTATTGTTGCGCTGTGGAGAGTTCATTTCTGGCGTCGCGTTCCGTGAAGCGCGGCTCGTTGTCGCCGCGTGCGCATTCGCGATTGCATCGGTCAGCAGCGCGGAAGTGCCTGGTTCGATGCCACTCGTTGCGTCGGGTGATGGCCATGTGTGGTGGGTTGTCGAGCGAGCGCCACCTGCCGCGAGCGGTGATGCATCGCAAGCTGACATGCCGTTCCTGCTTATGCATCACGCAGTAGTGGAACCAACGCCCTCTGAGCGGCTCGTCATGCGTTTTGCAATTCAACCCGAGGCGCTCGCTGGCGAAGGCGACGCACTCGCTGTCGTTACGCGCGCGCGAGGCGCCTCTTCACGCATGGTCGTCCTCATGACCGCCGCGCAAAGTACAGCGGGTGGTCATTGGTACACGCTGCCGAGAAGCGGTCCGCAAGTGCTCGCGCCGTTGTCGAGTGAAGGGCAAGTGCGCGATCTCGCTATGGCTGACGGAATGCTTTATGCATTGGTTCGTTCGGCCGACGACGCGCCCACATCTTCACCGCGATTGCGTTTGCTCACACTTTCGACGCGCAATCGTTCGAGCAATTGGCAGGAGATTTCCTTGCCGATCCTTGATCTCAACGAGCCGATTCGATTGCTCAGCAGCGATGGCGCGCTCACGCTGCTTGGAAGTGTGAACGCGCGCGCGATGATCGCGATGCGTTCGACGGCGCCAACCGTTGGCCCACCGCAGGAGTGGACGGTCGCGCCACTTGAAGACGACCGTGGTCCGCTTTCGTCGCGGTCGCTCGTCGGTGGATTTGAAGTAGACGGGCGCCTCGCGTTGGTCTCGCGTCACCCAGCGCTCGTTGATGGCGGACCGACCACGCTTCAACTGTCGCTTCGTCGCCGTGGAACCGTCGCAGCATGGGCGGCGTTTCCA